>JAKJEU010000113.1 GCA_022705265.1 Pseudomonadota bacterium
AATTTCTAATCATTCTTTTTTTGCGGTCATCAGTAATTTCTTCAAAAATTCTGTGAATATCCTCTGGCTTGCTTATTTTCCACAAAGACTGAGCATCAAGTTTGTTTTCTTTTAGAATATTTTTTAAATTTGTGCCTTCTAAATCCTTGTATTTATCAGTTTCACAAGCAAGGATAATGTCGACAAAAAGGTCGGTAGAGTTCTTTTTATAATCGAAATTAGTGATAAAATCATTTGGCATATTAATATTGTCCATATTATATGCGATTCCCATTTGGTAATCTTTATCATACTCGGCTATGTATTTATCAGCACCCTTTATGTCTCCATCTTTTGCTTTTATGAAATTCAAAACATCGGTGTCATGAAACAATACATAAAGCAAATCTTTTTTATTAGCGCCTTCTGATTCTTCCCTTAAATTTGAAAGGTTTATAGCCGCGTCAACAACTTCCATCCAGTTATAAGATTTTTTTTCGAGCATCTTAATCTCCTTATAAAAAAAAGAACAATTTTTTTGTAACAATTTTTAATTATATCATTTTTGTCAAAACAATCAACGATTTTGTCAAAGAAAGGTAATTTTTTATAAAAAAAGGCACAATGTATGAAACAAAGCACCTTTGAAAAGTCTTAATTTATTTGTTTTTTAATTTATTTTGAAATTGTATTTGATGTCGCTTGGTTTTCTTGTTTATAAGGAGAAGGACCATATTCGTTGTCTTTGAGTTCACCTTCAAATAATAAGAGATAAGTAAGTATGAAGATATTAACAACAGGGATAAATATTGTTATTGACATCCATCCACTTTGCCCAAGGTCGTGAAAGCGTCTTATTGTTAAGATTATAAAATAATAAAATAAAAATATTTTAGCAATAAGTAGGGATTTAGGAATAAAAATAATAAATGCTGAGGAAATGTAACTTGATTTAATCATTGAAAGTGGGGTTAGCGTAACCGTTAAAAGAGTTATAGCAGTGATTACTATCATTCCAATTGGTTTTAAAAAATAACCAATTCTCGTTTCCCTTCCTTTTGGGCTTAATCCTTTTAATATGCTCATAATTTTTCCTTTTAAAAACTTTTATAACAAAAAATGCGATATAATGAATACCGCATTTTTTTTGCAAAAACAATATTATAATATGCTTTTTATATGTTTTTAATTTTTTGAATTAATCGTTCGTAAATTGGAACCATGTGTTCTTCTTTTACATTTTTTGCGACATTTTTAAATTCCAACCATTTTAATGCTGAATTTTCACCTTCGGCAATTTGTAAAGCTTCATCTTCGTCAGCTTCGATAAAATAAGTAACATTAAAATGAAGATGAGCAGGGACGAATTTTCCCCTTTTTACATGAGGAACAACATGCAAAACCGCGATATCAGAAAAATTTTTACTTAATGGACGATGGTTTTTAACACCACTTTCCTCGCCAGTTTCTTTTAATGCAACATAAAGCAAATTTTCATCGCCATCAGCATGACCACCAAGCCAACCAAAGCTTTGATAAATATTGTGATAAGCCATTAAAACCTTGGTTCGTGCTTTGTTGATAACAAAAGCAGAAGAACTTATATGCCCGATTAAATTATCTCTTAAATAAAGGTTGTTTTTGTCTTTGAATCCATCGATGAATTGGAGAAAGCTTTGTTTCGAAGCTTCCTCGTTTTCATCATATGGTACAAAGTTTGATATTTCTTCGTATAATGACATTTATATAGCCTTTGTAAGTAAAGCAAATAAAACAGCTTGGGCAGTATGAAGGCGGTTTTCAGCTTCGTCAAAAACTTTGCTCATTGGTCCGTCAATTATTCCTTCGCTTACTTCTTCCCCACGGTGAGCAGGCAAGCAATGTAAGAATATCGCACCGTCATTTGAATGTTTGTATAATTCTTCGTTAACTTGGTAAGGGGCAAGAGCCTTAAACTTTACATCTTTTAATGCTTTGTCATCGCCCATTGACATCCAAACATCAGAATATAAAGCATCAACATCTTTTGCGGCTTCGATTGGGTCGTTGGTAAAGGTTAATTTTGAACCAGTTGTTAAAGCTTTTTCAATTGCCCATTCTTTGTTTACCTTTGGCATGTCGTAACCTTCTGGGCTTGCGATTTTGAAATCATATCCCATTAATACACAAGCTTCCATAAGGCTTATTGCAACATTGTTAGCATCACCAAAATAAGCAATTGATTTTTTACCATGTTCAATCATAGTCATAATGTCAGCCAAAGCTTGGCAAGGGTGATGACCATCGGTTAACGCATTTACCACAGGGATTGTTGCGTGTTTTGCAAATTCTTCTACATCGCTGTCTTTATAAGTTCTGATGACATATGCTTTTGAAAATCTTTCGACATTTTTTGCAACATCATGAATGGTTTCTCTTTGACCTAATGTATAGTCGTTTGAAGTAGTGGTAATTGGGTGTCCGCCAAGTCTTACCACAGCAGTTTCAAAAGATACACGAGTCCTTAAAGATGATTTTGAAAAATAAAGTGTTACGGTTTCGCCTTTTAAAAGGTCGATGGATTTAAACGGATTTTTTTTAAATTCGATTGCAAGGTCGATAAGTTTTTTAAAAGCAACAGAATTTAAGTCAGAAATTTTCAATAAGTCTTTCAAAGTAATTCTCTTTCATTTATAATTAAGGTTAAATTTTTTTAACAATATGATAAGAGAAATAGTAAATATGAAAAGCGAAGATGTCAAAGATTTAGATGAAAAATATTTTTTCCATGTGTTTAAAAGATACGATTTAGTAGCAGATAAAGGCGAAGGCGTTTATTTATATGATAAAGACGGTAAAAAATACCTCGATTTCGTAGCAGGGATAGCAGTAAATTTATTTGGATATAATTACCCAAAATTGACCGCGAAAATAAAAGAACAAGCGGAAAAATTGGTTCATTGTTCAAATTATTTTTATACCGAAGAACAAGCAAAATTGGCGGAAAAACTTTGCAATTTAAGTTGCTTTGATAAGGTTTTCTTTGGTAACTCTGGGGCCGAGGCTAATGAAGGTGCAATTAAGCTTGCAAGAAAATGGGGTGTTTCAAAAAGCCCTTTAAAGGACAAAATTATATCTTGCAATAATTCTTTTCATGGAAGAACTTTGGCGGCACTAACTGCTACTGGTCAACCAAAATTTCACCAAGGTTTAGGTGCATTGCCTCCTGATTTTGTTTATGTGCCATATAATGATATAGAAGTTTTGGAAAGCTTTATGGACGACAATGTTGCTGCGGTTATGTTGGAACCTATTCAAGGTGAGGGTGGAGTCGTTGTGCCTGATAAAGGGTATTTGAAAAAAGTAAGAGAGTTATGTGATAAACATGATTGTTTGATGATTGTTGATGAAATTCAAACAGGCGTTGCAAGAACGGGTAAAATGTTTGCTTATGAACACGAAGAAATTAAGCCTGATATCATGACTTTGGCAAAAGCTTTGGGTGGTGGTCTTCCTATTTCTGCAATTTTGGCGACGGATAAAATTGCAAAAGCTTTTAATTATGGAGATCATGGTTCTACTTTTGGTGGTAATCCGTTTGTTTGCGGAGTGGCTTTAAAAGTTTTGGAATTGATTGAAGAAGAAAATATTTTGAATAATGTTAACGAGGTTTCAAAATATTTTATCGAATCCTTAAATGAACTTACGGCAAGTGAAAAAATTCTTAAAGTAAGAGGTAAAGGTCTTATGCTTGGTGCTGAACTTAACGAAGGGATTGACGGTCCGGCATTGATTAAAAAGTGCTTGGCAAATGGGCTTCATATAAATTTGACTGCTGGTAAAGTTTTAAGATTCTTGCCTCCGCTTAATATCACAAAATCTCATGTCGATGAGATGATTGAAAAATTGAAAAAATCTTTATCGTAACAACAAATTTTTTTAAAGGTGTAAATATGGAATATTTTAAGGAGTTAATAAGCTTTGATACCGCAACCGAGCAAGGAAAAGACAAAATTTTCGATTATGTTGTAGGAGTTTTTAAAAGTTTAGATGCAAAAGTAATCGAAGCAAAAAGACAAAGATATATTTGGGCTTCTTTTGGTGAGGGTAATTTAAAAGGTGGTGTTTTGTTATCAGGTCATCTTGATGTTGTTCCTCATGAGGATAAGGAAGCATTTAATTTAACTTTAAAAGATGACGGCAATTATTACGGTCGTGGTACTTGCGATATGAAAGGTTTTTGTGCGGTTGCTTTGAACATGGCAAAGGAATTAAAGGGCAAAAAATTAAAAGAACCTGTACATTTTTGTTTTTCATTAGACGAAGAAACAGGAATGGAAGGGATAAGAGAGGCTGAACCAATTGTGAAAAAATATCTTCCATCATGGGGTGTGGTTGGTGAACCGTCAATGATGCAAGTTGTGGTGGGGCATCTTGGCTCTATTGAAGGAACGGTCAAAGTAAAGGGAAAAGCAGCACACAGTTCGGAACCAGAAAACGGATTAAGTGCGATTAACATCTTAATTGATATTATGAATTTTGTAAGAACTTTAAGAGGAATTGTAAATATCGGTATAATTTCAGGTGGAACGGCTCATAATATTTTGGCAGAAGAGGCGGAATTTGATTATCAAATCAGAGTTCCAGATGGAGCAGAAGAAATAATAAAATCGATTGATGATTTTATAAAAGCCCAACCAAAAGGGGAAATTTCACATCGAAGCTGTGCGCATCTTCCTTTGGTTAAGGGTGAAAGTCTTTCAAAACAAAAAATGTTAGAGTTTTTGGGTGAAAGTGAAGTGATGGAAGTAAAATACGCTACTGAGGCGGGATTTTTACAAAGTTTTGGGGTGACAACGGTAATCTGTGGGCCGGGGTCCATCAAGCAAGCCCATAAAAGGGTCGAGTTCTGTGCAAAAGAACAGCTTGAAAAATGCATGGAAATTATGTTAAAAATTAAAGATTCTGTGATTTAATTTACCACAGTTATTATTTTATTAAAAAAAGGTATAAATATAT
>JAKJEU010000114.1 GCA_022705265.1 Pseudomonadota bacterium
CAAAAATTTGCCGTCATTATGCTTAGCGTAAAGCCAATTTAAAAGAGCCGTTCTTGCACTTCCGATATGCATTTTTGAATTTGGTGCTGGTGGAAACCTTGTTACTATTGTCATTATTAAAAGTCCGTATTATTATAGTCACTAATTAAAAATCTAACACACTTTGGAATTAAATGTTAAGCTTTTTTAAAACCGACAAGTTATATCTTCTTTTTCCCATGTTCTTTGGAGCAGGGGTTGCGTCATATTTTATTAAATTTACGGAAAATGACCTTGTTATCCCTTTGATAATTCTTGGTTTTTTGTTGATTTTTCTAAGCTTACTTAAAAATAAAGTTTTTTTATTGTTGCTTATTTTTATGGATTTAGGGTTCATATATTCCCATATGATAACGATTAATAAAAAACACGAGATGCTAGATGCTGATATGAGTTTTAGCGAAGTTATGGGTGTGGTTGATGAGGTTGATTATTATAAGGGCTCTAAATCAGTTATTTTAAAAGAGGTTAGAATTAATAACAAATCAATAAATCCTTATTTAAAACTTACAATAAGGGGGCAGGGATTAATAAAATATGGTGATTATATAAAGGGAAAGTTTAATTTATACAAACCAAGCTTACCTTCTTCTTATTATGATAATTCGAATAATATTTCTTTGTGGTTTGATAATATTTATGCTTCGGGTTTCAATATGTCAAAAGTTGAGGTTGTCGAATATGAAACTAAAAAAGACATTAAATATTACATTTATAAAGCAAGAGATTATGTGAAAACCATTATCAAAGAAAACCTAAATTCAAAAGAGTATAAAATTGCGTTTGCTTTTGTCGTGGGTGAAAAAGGTTTGATTAGCGAAAAAATTAAAAAATCTTATCAAAACAGCGGAATTGCTCATATATTATCCGTTTCGGGAATGCATATAAGCTTGGTTGCTTTTTTCATATTCTTTGTGGTAAGAAGCGTTTTAGCCTTAATCCCAATAATAGCTTTAAGGTACGATATAAAAAAGATTTCTGCGATAATTTCTTTGGTTTTTGCGAGCCTTTATTTGATGATATCTGGAATGGCTTTACCAGTTATAAGAGCATATATTATGGTTTTTGTGTCCTTGATTGCTATTTTGTTTGACCGAAAAGCAATTTCATTAAGAAACATATCCATTGCGGCCTTTATAATATTGTTATTACGCCCTGACAGCATTCTATCACCAAGTTTTCAAATGTCTTTTATGGCGGTTTTTGCGATTGTTGCTTTGGCTCAAAATAATATTACTAAGATAACTTTAAGGCTTAAAAACAAAGGGATTATTTATAAAATTTTTGTGTTTTTAATTGGGGTTTTAATTACGGATTTTGTGGCGTTGGTTACTACTTCTCCTATAACTATGTATCATTTTAATAAAGTTCCGTTATTAAGTGTCTTTGGTAATTTAGCGGTCGCCCCGATATTTTCGTTTATAATAATGCCGTGTTTGTTTTTGGGAGTTGTATTTGGAATAATCGGATTTGGTAAAGTTTTCTTTGTTATCGCAGGCTTTGGAATAAAAATAATCAACGAATGGGCAGAGTTGATAGACGGCTTTGATATGGTTTATTTTAACAAAGCAATGCCATCATGGGGATTAGTTTTATGCGTTTTATCCTTTGTTTTTTTCATTGTTTTTAAAAATAAAAAGCTTAAATCAATTATGGTTGTTGCTTATATCTTTGGGTTTGTTTCTCCATATTTTACAAAAATTCCTAATTTAATGATTAATGATGATGGAAGTTTGATAGCAATTAATCATGATGGCAAGCTTTGGTTTAATAATTTAAACAAAAACAAATCTTTGGCAAAGAGGTGGGCTTTAAAGGTTGGGAATAATCCTGATAAAATTTTTGGCAAAAAGAAGGAATACAAAGAATTTTTTGATAACATTTGTGATAAAGAGGCTTGTATTTACGAGGACTTTGTAATTATGAAGGATAAAAACGGTTGTTTGCCAAGCAAAGTTTTAATCGATTTAAGTTGGTTTGGTTGCGATTTAAAGTCGGATATAAAACTTAATCGTAAGGATTTGTTTATAAACGGCACTTACAGTTTTTTTAAGGACAGTAAAGGAAAAATCACATATAAAACATCAAAAGATAAAATAACTTATTAACAATCAAGCCCAAGCTCGATTATTTGAGATGGTGATAATATGGTTTTATCTAATTCAAAAGTCATGCAGTAGTCTTTAAATTCTCCAAAGATTTTATTTGGTCAAGTGAAATGTCTACCCAAAATTTTTGTTTTGGCTCCATAATTATACCAAAAATATTGAAAAAATGGGCAACATTTTTAAAAGACGATTTTGTAATTGGTAAATCTTTGTCTTTTTTATAATCATATGCATTATCGCAATTAATGAATACAGGTATGGCTTCATATTCTCCGGAATTATGTTTTAATGTCTGAACGCCAAAAGTACTCCCTTTTTCATTTTTTGGAAATTCGCCGATAAAGAAAATATCTTTATTTTTAAATTCCTCAAAAAATTGTTCAAAAGATATCTTATTTTCAATAAGCCCCATCATGATTGATACTTTTTCAACATCCTCGGATATGGTCATAAGCTCTTCATAAGAAATGTTCAAAGGTTCAAAACTTAAACCGCATAATTTAATATTTGCTTGTTTTTTAAGGGCGTAGTATATGATTTTAACCAAAACCTCGACGGAATAAGAAATGTTTTCGCCAAGCTCATCAAACATCTTTGTGCTGTTTATCCAAATTTCAATTTCGTTATCATTTATAATACCGTTTGTTTTTTGAATAACAGCGACTTTTCGGTATCCTTCATTTACAAGATTTAACGATTTTAAATTCATGTTCTATGCCCTTACGATATTTGCGATTAATTCAAGATGATGGGTATAAGTAAATTGGTCAACCACATCAATTTCAACAATTTTAAAACCAGCCTCAGTAATATATTTTGCGTCCCTTACAAAGGTGGAAGGATTGCAAGATATATAAACAATCTGATTTATTTTTTTCGTGTTTTTAAAGTTTTGAGATATGGCCGTAGCACCAGTTCTTGGTGGGTCCATAACGATAACATCAAAACTATCAAGCTCTTTTGCGGTTAAAGGATTTTTAAACAAATCTCTTTCAAAGGCTTTTATATTTTTAATTTTAAGGTCGTTTAAAGCCTTAACCCCAAGTCTAAAAGCCTCAAAACCATGAACTTCTTTTGATATTTTTGATAAAGGAACGGTAAAAGTTCCCATACCACAGAAAATATCAGCAATTTTTTTCTCAGGTGGAACGAATTTCATAACCGAAGCTTTTAAAGCCATTTCTCCATCCACGCTGGGTTGTAAAAAACTTCCAGCGGGAAAGGGGATTTTAATGCCATCAAATTCGATTAAAGGCTTTTCTTTGTTAAATATTTCGACCTCGTTAATTGTAAGTCTTAAAGCTTTTTTAAATACATTAGAAAGCTTTTTGGTGCATTCAATGGGCTTTTTCGAGGATATATTAACATCAATTCCATTGTTTACCAAGGTAACAACTACGGTTGCAGTTATGTTTGGAAATTCCATTCCGCTAATGAAATTATTTATTTCGTTTCGTAATAAAGGGCATGATTTAACCTCGACAATGTCGTTTGATTTTTCCTTGAAAAAACCAAGTTTACCATCAACGAGGTTGAATAATGCTCTTCGTCTTGTGTTATGACCTATAAAGGTAAAGTCGTTTATCTTTATATTTTCAGGGCAAAGAGGTTTAAGAGTTTTTAAAAGATACTCTTTTTTAAAATCTTGATAATTAGAAACATGTTGAAGTTTACAAGCGCCACAAACCGTAAAAAGAGGGCATATTGGCTCAATTCGTTTATCAGATTTTTTAATGATTGATTTTAAGATGGCTCTGTCTTTTTGATTGTTGTCGATTTCGACTTCAACTTCTTCACCTTCGATGACATAAGGAACAAAATATTCCACATCGTCAATGATTACAGAGCCATCTCCTTTAAAACCAAGTTTTGTTACGGTTGTTTTTATCAATTTTCTTTATACTTAGATTTAAGTTTTAAAAATAAAATAACGGTTGCAGGAACGCTTAAAAGATACACAGCACTTATAGAGCCAAGTACCAACCAAAAATCGGTAAATAAGAAACCAGCGATAAGAGCAAATAAAAACAAGCAAGGAAGCATATATTTAGCTTTAATTTTAAGTTTTTTTAAGGACATAGTAGGAATACGGCTTGCCATTAAAAAGCCCGAAATAAACAAAGCAAAACTTCCGACCCAAACGCTTCTGATGGAATTAGCGATATAAGCATAATCTTCGCCTTGTTTTAAGAAGTAAAGATAAAGCATTACAGGCATCAAAACAACCAAAGCACCACCAGGAGCAGGTAAGCCAACAAAGAAATAATCCCAATATGAAGGAGGATTTTCATTCATCATAGTGTTAAATCTTGCAAGTCTGAATAAACAGCACATAGCATAAGCAATACACAATACCCAACCTATACCGACCGCATTTTTCATGCTCCAAAAGAACATTAATAAAGCAGGAGCAACACCAAAGTTTAGAAAATCGCAAAGACTGTCAAGTTCTGCACCAATTTTTGATTGAGCATTTAACATTCTTGCAACACGACCATCAAGCCCATCACAAACCGCAGCAATCATAATCGCAATAATAGCAAGGCTCCAATTTCCATCAGCACTAAGACGGATAGAAGTCATACCAGCAGCAGCAGCAGTCATAGTAATCATATTAGGGATAACTTTGCTTATTGGTAAATCCTTTAAGCTTGTTTTATTTTCTTCGATTTCGTTCATTACATTTCACCAATTATGCTTTCGCCAGCGACCATTGTTTGACCAAGAGCAACTTTTGGCTCAACGCCTTCTGGTAAATATACATCAACACGGCTTCCAAAACGGATAAGACCAAATCTTTCACCACAATTAATTTCTTGTTCTTCG
>JAKJEU010000115.1 GCA_022705265.1 Pseudomonadota bacterium
AGATAAATCACCAGTATGAATAACAACATTATCACGGAGAAGTCTGACCTTAGCACCGCGTTTAACAATACCTTCGGTAACGGTACAACCAGCAACTTTACCAACTTTTGTAATGTTAAATACTTGTTTGATTAAGGCATATCCAATAATCTTTTCTTTGATTTCAGGAGCCATCAAGCCTTCTAAGGACTGTTTCATGTCATTTGCAACATCATAGATAATTGAATAATATCTTATTTCAACACCATCGCGTTTTGCCATATCGCGAGCTTGACCAGAAGCACGAACATTAAACCCGATAACCATAGCATCAGAAGCATGAGCCAAAGTAATATCTGATTCGTTAATACCACCAACAGCACTGTGTAAAATTCTTACCTTAACTTTGTCAGTTGCAATTTTTTCCAAGGTGCCAACCAAAGCTTCGACAGAACCTTGAACATCGCCTTTAATAACGATTGGAAGTTCTTTTGTCTCACCTGCTTTAATCTTGTCAAAAGTTTGATCCATAGCAGTCTTAGCACTCTTAACTTGTAAGCTTTCTCTTTCTTTTCTTTGACGGTAAGTTGCAATTTCACGAGCTTTTACTTCGTTTTCAACCACGACAAATTCATCACCAGCTTGTGGAATCGAATTAAGACCCAAAACTTCAACAGGAACAGAAGGAGCAGCATCATCAACTTTTTTACCAAATTCGTTCATTAACGCACGAACTTTACCCCATTCTTTACCAGCAACGAAACAGTCGCCAACATTCAAAGTTCCCTTGTTAATCAAAACAGTAGCAACAGGTCCTTTTCCTTTTTCCATTTTAGATTCGATAACAACACCCTCAGCAGTTCTGTTAGGATTTGCTTTAAGTTCCAAAACTTCTGCTTGCAAAAGAACAGCTTCAATAAGTTTATCAAGGTTTACTTTTTTCTTAGCAGAAACTTCAACCATTTGAGCATCACCACCCAAATCTTCGGAAATAACGCCATGTTGTAAAAGTTCGTTTTTAACTTTCAATGGATTAGCCCCAGGAACATCGATTTTGTTAATAGCAACAACGATAGGAACTTCCGCAGCCTTAGCATGTTTAATCGCTTCAATTGTTTGTGGCATAACACCATCATTAGCAGCAACAACAAGAATAACGATATCCGTAACCTTAGCCCCACGAGCACGCATTGATGAGAATGCAGCGTGTCCAGGAGTATCGATAAATGTAACTCTTTCGCCAGTTTCAAGCGCAACTTGGTAAGCACCGATATGTTGAGTAATACCACCAGCTTCTCTGTCAGCCACATTGGTTGAACGAAGAGCGTCAAGCAATGAAGTTTTACCATGGTCAACATGGCCCATAACTGTAACAACAGGGGAACGGAAAATCATATCTTCTTCGTTATCGTCGTGTTTGAAATCAAATTCGATATCAGAATCAGAAACCCTTTTAAACTTGTGTCCCATTTCTTCGACAACGATTTGAGCAGTATCAGCATCGATTGTTTGGTTAATGGTTACCATCATACCAAGCTTCATCAAAATTTTGATAACGCTAGCAGCCTTTTCAGCCATACGATTAGAAAGTTCTTGAACCGTAATAGTATCAGGAATAACAACTTCCTTAATAACTTTTTCTTGAACTTTTTCTTGTTGTTTTAATCTTTCTTTTTCTCTTGAACGCTTAATAGAAGAAAGGCTTCTTGAACGATATGGTTTAATATCATCTTCGTCTTCGTCAAAGCCACCTTTAAGAATGTTTTTAAGAGCAGTTTTGCCAAAGTTTCTTTTTTCTTCAACGACCTTTTTCTTAGGAGCGTCAACTTCCTTTTCCGCAACAGGTTTAGCAGTAGATTTAGAAGATTTATAAGACTTATCTTCCTCTTCTTTTTCAGATTTAGGCGCATATTTTTTAGGAGCTGTGTCGTCCTTTTTCTTATCGTCTTTTTTCTTTTCAACTGTTTCAGTCTCAGAAGGTTTATTATGAGCAACAGGCTTTGCAACTTCTTGCTTAACTTCTTCAACTTTTTCTTGTTGTTTGTTCAAAGCTTCGTTCAAAGCTTGCTTTTTCTTTTCTTCTTCCAAAGCCTTAGCTTTTGCTTCATTTTCAGCCTTTTCTTTGGCTTCTTCTTCGGCTCTTACTTTTGCATCTTCCTCTGCTTTTAATTTTGCATCTTGAAGAACTTTCAATCTATGAGCTTTTTCAGCATCAATTTCAATCATTTCATCGCCGTCAGAGGATAAAGAGTTAGAACCATCAGGCATAATGATTCTTTTTTTCTTGACTTCAACCGTAACGACCTTAGAACGACCGTCTTTAAAGCTTTGTCTTACTTGATTAGGGTCGATTGATTTTTTAAGTTCAAGGGTCCCTTTGCCAAGTTTTAAAGGTTTGTTATTTTCTTTTTTTTCGTTATTCGTCATTTTTTCTCTTTATTTCCATTAATATAAAAGCAAAATTGCATTCATTACATTACCAAAGGATATGCTTTAATGCCTTTTAAAGCAAGTATTTATCTTCAAGGTAAATAATTATTTTTTATCAAACCAGTCTTCTCTGACCTTCATAATCGCTTCGGAAGCTTGTTCCAAAGTAATTGAATCGTCTCCGATAAGTTCAATTAATTCGTCAGCAGCCAAATCACCAACATCGTCCAAATCCTTAATTCCTGCTTCTGCAAGTTTCAATGCAATTTCAAGATTTAAGTGAGGAAGAGCAGCAATCTCTTTTGAAACACCCATGTTATCAAGTTTGTTTTCAATTCCTTTATCTCTTTTGCTAAGGTATGTTTTTGCACGGTTTTGAAGTTCATTTGCAACATCTTCGTCAAAGCCTTCGATATCAAGAAGGTCTTCTTTAACAACATAAGCAACTTCTTCGATAGTGTTAAAGCCTTCGGTAACCAAAAGATGAGCAATAACATCATCAACATCTAATGCAGAGATGAAAAGTTCAGTCTTAGATTTTAATTCTGCTTGGCGTCTTTCTGATTCGTCTGCTTCTGTCATAATGTCGATATGCCATCCTGTAAGTTGTGATGCAAGTTTAACATTTTGACCTTTTCTTCCGATTGCAAGTGAAAGTTGATCGCTTGGAACAACTACTTCGATACGGTTTTGTTCAGCATCCAACACAACCTTTGAAACTTCGGCAGGAGCAAGAGCATTAACAATAAACACAGCAGGGTCATTAGACCATTCGATAATGTCGATTTTTTCGCCTTGAAGTTCGTTTACAACAGCTTGAACTCTTGAACCTCTTACACCAACGCAAGCGCCAACAGGGTCAATCATGTTATCCTTTGATTGAACAGCAATTTTTGCTCTTGAGCCTGGGTCTCTTGCAACAGCTTTGATTGAAATAATTCCATCATAGATTTCAGGAACTTCGGCAGTGAATAATCTTGCCAAGAATTCTGGATGTGAACGAGATAAAAAGATTTGAGGGCCTTTTATTTCTTGTCTTACATCCATGATATAGGCTCTGATTCTGTCGTTTATGCGGAAAGTTTCACGGCCGATTAATTCGTCTCTTCTTAAATATGCTTCGGTTTTGCCAAGATCAACAATAACATTACCCATTTCAATTCTTTTAACTGTACCGTTAATGATTTGTCCGACTTTCCCTTTGTATTCATTGAATTGAACCAATCTTTCAGCATCACGAACTTTTTGAGTCATTACTTGTTTTGCGGTTTGAGCGGCAATTCTTCCAAAATCAATTGGAGGAAGGTCAGAAGTTAAAAATTCACCGATTTCAGCATCTGGTTTTTTTCTTCTTGCTTCTTTTAAAGTTAATTGAGTTGATTCGTTTTCCAAAACTTCAACAACTTCTAAATATTGTCTTAAAATGATTTCACCATTTTTACGATCGATATGGGCTCTGATATCTTGGTCAGCACCATATTTTAATCTTCCGGCCTTTTGAATAGCTTGTTCAATGGCTTGAAGTACTTCTTCACGGTCGATTCCTTTGTCTCTTGCCAATGTGTCAGCAACTTGCAATAATTCAGGTCTTGACATAGATATGTTTTTTTCCATTGTTTTATTCCTTTTCCTTTTTGAAAACATCATCGGTTATGGTGAGTTTTGCTTTTACAATATCGTCATAGTTGAAAGTTAAATCTTTACTGTCGATTTCAAGAATTATTTCCTTATTTTCTTCGTTAACTTCTTTGATGATGCCAACAAATTTCTTTTGAGAGTTAATAGGAGATAATAATTCAATCTTAGCTGTTTTTCCTTTAAATCTTGTGAAATCAGCGATTTTTAATAAAGGGCGGTCAATTCCAGGAGAGCTTACTTCAAGAAAGTAATTGCTTTTGATATAATCTTCAACATCAAGCATAGCAGATACAGCTCTTGAAATTTTGGTGCAGTCTTCTAAACTTAAAGGAGTTTCATTTTTGTTTTCAGCCATAATTTGTAAAGTCGCACCTTTACCACCACTAAATGAAATTCGGAATAAAGAATACCCAAGATCATCAAGTAAAGGGGTTATATCATTTTCAAGTCTTTCTATTATGTTCAAAATTGTCTTCCTTACCTTTAAAAAAAAGAGCGGGTTTGTTACCAAACCCACCCGTATAACTATTATTATACAAGAATGTTATCTTCAACATAAAGTAATAAGAATAAAAAGTCAAGCAACTTTTATTTAAAGTTGAAAATTCGGTCAAATAATGCTTCTTCCATTATTTCTTTGACTTTGCCATTAGCGCCTTTTATATGGACGGTGATATTATGTTTAGAACTTTCATCACTTGCGATAACAAAAAGCCCCATAATAGCAGAGTCAATAAAGTCAACATTCTCAATATTAAAAATAAGGTCTTTATTAGGAATTTCAGACATAAGATTTATGATATTTTCGAAAACATCATGGTCGCGATATGTAAAAGAACCGTTTAGTATAATTTCTTTTCCATTTTCAATGTCGTTAATGCTGTATTCCATTATAAAGACCTCATTTTGTTTG
>JAKJEU010000116.1 GCA_022705265.1 Pseudomonadota bacterium
GTCTTTAAACTTTATTGAAAAGTGATATAATTTCGTTATGAAACAAAAAATTATTTTATTGCTATATCTTTTAATTTTTCCAACCTTTGCATTTGCTTTTGGAGAGGCCGCTGATGTTTGGGTTGATAAAAAAGAAGTTTATAGTGATGAAATCGTCAATTTTTATATTGAACTTCCTTTTAAAAAGAAAAATGAATACATCGATATAAGTGAATTTAGTCATCATTTTGAGGTGAAAGATTTCAAAAGAGAAGTAAATAATAAAAAATATGATTATGTAATAAAGATTGTTCCAAAGAAATTTGGTCTTACAATGACGCCAAGTTTGATGATTAATAATCGTAAAACACAAAGAATAATGATAAAACGGTATAATCAGACATCAAAAAAGAGCCAAAAAGATTTTACCGAAAGCTCTAATTCAGCTCCTGATTTATTTGTAAAAATTGAACAACCAAATAAGAACATTTTTCCAAATGCGGAAGGTTTAATAAAAATTAAGCTTTATGACGGGGTTGGAATTCATAATGGAATGGTTGATAATCCGACTATAAATGGTGTTATGGTAAACTTGAAAGGTGAAGTCGAAACTTCGTTTGACAGGTTTAGGGGGCGAGGATATATCGTAAAAACATGGACTTATGGGTTTGTTTTGCCTAATTCTAAGGAACATTTTGTAAACAAAGTAAAATTTAGCGGTGTTATTAACGGAAAAATCATTGAAGGAACTCCTAATTTTTCAAGCCCAGAACCGTTTAGAGGGGTTACTTTTGGGCCAGCAAGAGAAGTCGAAATTTTTTCAGAACCTTTAAAATTAGAAATAAAAGAACTGGAACAAGACATATTTCCAGCAAAAAAAGTATTGTTATCTGAAACTTATGAATATGAAAAAGGTGGTTTTTTTACTAATAAACCAATAAAAAGAAATGTTACAGCAACGGTTTTTGGTTCTTCTCCTGAGGTTGTTGCGGATATGGTTTCAAAAGATGTTGAAGGATTTAATGTTTATCCATCAGAAACAAGCAAAGCAGTAGAGGAAGTTGACGGCGAAAATGCAATTGTTATTAAGAAAACTTTTGTGTATGTTCCGATAAAAGAGGGTTTTTTAAAAATTCCTGATTTAAAATATGAATGGTATAATGTTGATTATCAACAAAATCAAGAAACTGTTTTGCTTGGTCGTGAAATCGGTGTTTCGAAAAATCCAGATGAGACAGGTTCATCACAGGATATTGTTTTGGAAAAAATTCCATCGTCTCCAATGGTTGTAAACAAAAATCCAACAAGCGTAAGTAATGTTGAAGTCATTAATGATGATAAAGGCTTTATTAATGTTCTTGGTAATAAATATGAAGAAAGCAAGTTTTATCGTTTAATTTCGATCATAATTTTGTTTGGATTGATGATTTTTTATGCTTTTAAAGACAGGTTAAAGATTAAAAAAGTCCGCTTTACAAAAAAGAAAAAAGACGAGGGTTTAAACGAGTTTTATAGGGCTGTTTCATTAAATGATGCAAAGCTAACTGCTACAAGTTTGATTGCATTTGCTGATAAAATTATGCCAGCTGATGCTCCTCATAACCTTGAAAAAGTAGGGCTTCTTTTTGGTGGTAATGCTTCTTTGATGGAAGAAATTAAAAAATTAAATCAAGTTTTATATTTTGAAAATAACAATGATTGGAATGGTGCTAATTTGGCGATTTTGATTAAAAAATTCTTAAAAATTGCCAAACTTAAATCTGATGCTAAAAAAGAAAAAGATAATAAAAAAGACGATAATTTACCTTCTTTATATTTAAAATAAATGATTCTGGCATAAAAAATGCATGGGTAAATAAGGAATTATTTATTTACTAAGAGGTAAAACATGACAACAGGAGTTTTATTAACATCGGCCATGGCTATGAATGCTCAATCTCATGCTATGGGACAAATCGGTACAAATATTGCGAATGTCAATACCGCAGGATATAAAAAGCAAGAAACTATGTTTGCTACTCTTTTGTCATACGAAACCAACAACCGTAATTCAATTTTTTCATCTGGTGTAACTGACAGAAAATATGTCGTTAATGAAGGAATGAAAAAAGCAACAGGAAGAAGAGATGATTTAGCAATCACAGGAAGAGGTTTTTTTATTTTAAATGGGAATTCGGCAAATCCAACTGATGATGGTTCAATGTATTATTCAAGAGCAGGGGATTTTACATCAAAAAGAATGGAAAATGAAAGTTATCTTGTAAATAATGCGGGATTAAATGTGCTTGGTTGGAATTATAACAATGAATCAGCCTCGTTCAGTAGCGGTTTAGAGCCATTAAGAACAACCGTGCTTGATGAAATTGCGGGATTTCAAACCACAACAGCCAAAGTAAAAGGAAACATCAAAGCATTAGGTGGTGATGTTACTGGTTCTGAAAAGCTTTCCTTTACAGTTTATGACAGTGAATTTAACCCTCATGTTATGGTTTTAAAATTTGCATCAAGAGAGGCTAATAATTGGGATTTCAGCGTTGAAGTCGATGGAAATCCAGCCGCTCCTTCGGTTACTAATGTTGAATTTAATCAAGATGCAACCATAAAAACACCATCCGAAGCATTCAGTGTCGCGGTTGATTATGGTAATGGGTTGAGTGGTAATGTTAGCCTTGATTTATCCTTGTTGGAACAATACTCTTCTGATACCGAAAATTATGGGGTTATAAGTGATGGAGCAGCAAAAGGTTATTTAAGTGATACTTATTGGGATAAAGATGGAATTTTACAAGCAACCTATTCAAATGCAAGGACTGTACCTGTTTGTAAGGTCGCTTTGGCTGATTTTACTTCGCCGAATTTGCTTGAAGCTTCGTCTGGAACGATGTTTAGAAGAACTTCTGCTGCTGGGGACATGGTTTTAATGGATTTAGAAGATAAAACTTTTGATTATTCAAATCTTTCGGGAGAGAGTTTGGAAAATTCAAATGTGGATTTAGAAGATTCTTTTACAAAAATGATAACAACTCAAAAAGCATATTCGTCGGCTTCCACCACTTTTAAAACAGGAGATGAAATGTACCAAGAGGCGATTAATCTTAAAAATTAGGGATTTTTTGAACTTCTTTACGATTCATGCTTTTTAATACTAATAAAGCATTTTCCTTTGCACCTTTTATACCAAGTGTTTCGGCCTTTATATAAAGGTCGTATGCCTTTGGAAAGTTTTGTTTTACACCGCTTCCAACCGTATACATCCAAGCAAGAAGTTCGGTTGCATCTGGGTCATTTTTATCGACTTTTTTCTTTATTTCTGAAATTTCATATGCGGTTGCTTGGTTTTTTTGAACTGCATCCACGATTTTTTGCCAATTTAAAACGGCATCAATTGCTTTTTCGTTTTTTAAATCGTCATATTCTTTTTTAAGCTGACTTTCATCTACACTTTCGTTTAAAATTGGAGCTTGCTCTTCTTTTGTAAGTTTTGATTTGCCATCAGTATCCTTTTTGATATGGGATTTGTCCAAAATATTTTCAATCGGGGCTTTGTTTTCCATGATTAAAAGGTTGCGATACATCTCATCAGCGGTCAAATTGAACGCCAAAGCTTTAAAAGGCAACAAAAGTATTATAAATATAAGAGTTTTCAATATTTTAACTTTACTTTTAACTATTTTGTATATAATAGCACTATGAAGACTAAGATTTTATTAAAAACTATACTTTTTGCAACTTTTTTATGCCCTTTTTTTGATTTAAAGGCATCGCAACTACCTATACCAAGGTTTGTATCAACAAGATATAACGAGGTTAATATAAGGTCTGGTCCTGGTCTTCGTTATCCGATTGTTTGGGTTTATAAGCAAAACAATATGCCTCTTGAAATTATTGGCGAGTTTGATGTTTGGAGAAAAGTCAAAGATATTGATGGCGATGAAGGTTGGGTTAACAAAAATATGTTGACAGGACGGCGTAATTTTATGGTTTCAAATGAAAGTGGGGCTTTTTTATATCAAAAAGAAGTCAAAGGTTTTGTTAAAATGGCTATCTTAGAACAGGGTGTGATGGGAAAAATTATAAAATGTCACAGCCTTGATGATTATTGTTATGTTAATGTCTCTGATTTCGAAGGTTTTATAAAGCGTTTAGATATTTTTGGTGTTTATAATTATGAAGATGTGGATTAAGCGAGGATAAAATGCAAAAGTTTTTGGTAAATATGGTTTCTGGACTTATCTTTTCAAAAGAAAAAAGGCAAAGGTTTAGGAATAAATTCCAATCAGCTAATTTGATGGGTCATACTTTAAAGGGAATGAATAACGAAATCTTTTTGGTTAAAAAAGATGGTGGTTTAAAGAAAATTTCAAAATTTACTTATCTTGGGGTGGAATTAATTGTAAAAGGCAATAATAACAAGGTTTATATTGCTGATGATATTAAAATTTTTGATTCAAAAATTGAAATTCATGGCAATAATTGTGAAATTGAGATAAAAGATACACCTCATGTGATTAGAGATGTGAAAGTAAAATTAATGCATGATAAATCATCTCTTAAAATTGGAAATGATTTTGCATGTAATGAGGCGGAATTCATTGTTGGTGGCAAGTCAATTATAATTGGGAATGATTGTATGTTTTCATGGAATATATTTTTTATGAACAACGATTATCATACAATTGTTGATAAAAATACGGATGAAATTTTAAATCCTCCAAAGGATATTATTATTGGTAATCATGTTTGGGTTGGAAATGGGGTTTCGGTTTTAAAAGGTGCAAAGATTGGTAATGATTCGATTGTTGGGTCAAGAAGTGTCGTTACAAAATCTTTTGAAGAAGACAATTTAATAGTCGCAGGAATGCCAGCAAAAATCGTTAAAAAAGATATTAATTGGAAACGCGAACCTAATTTT
>JAKJEU010000117.1 GCA_022705265.1 Pseudomonadota bacterium
TGAAAATTATTACAATAAGATTTGTGATTTGGGGAAAATGTATTTATTGGAAAGAGTTAAAGTTCCGAAAGAAATGCTTGCAGATGGAGAAGATCCAAATTCTGAATGGGGAGTGTGGAAACTTATAGAATCAACGGTTACTGATGAAGAACTTAAAAACATCGAGGATATATATGGTATAAAATTTCCAATAATAATTAAGGCTTTTTTGTCTACATATCATCATCTTTTTGATTATCCAATAGGAGATAATGGGGTTAATAAAAAACTCAATGGATTTAAAATGCCATATAACCACCATTTAACAGCAAATAATATGCTTCCTTTTGCATGGGATAAAGATAATTGTTTTATAAGATTTGTTGATTTAACGAACATGCCTGATGAAGAAAAATGCCCAGTTTTTGAAATAGATCATGAATATTTGTTTGATATTATGTATGATGCTGAAGCTAATGGTGAGATTGTTAATAAGGAACAGCTTTTAAGATATATGAGACCTGTTTCTGATAATTTTTATAAATATCTTGATAATATTTATAACGACTTAGATAAATAATTTTGCTTATTATCCCATTATTAAAAAGAGCCTAAGAAAGTAATTCCTAAGCTCTTTTATATTAAACCTACTCCCACTCGATGGTTGCAGGGGGTTTAGAGGTGATGTCGTATACGATACGATTTACTCCTTTGACTTCGTTTACAATACGGCGGGATATTTTATCCAAAATGTCGTAAGGAACTCTTGCCCAATCGGCACTCATTGCATCAACAGAATTAACGGCTCTTAATGCTATGGTGTTGTTATAGGTTCTCTCATCTCCCATAACTCCGACGGATTTAATGCCAGTTAAAACGGTGAAATATTGCCAGATTTCTTTGTCAAGTCCAGCCAAAGCAATTTCTTCGCGGTAGATATGGTCGGTTTCACGGAGCAAATCAAGTTTTTCTTTGGTGATGTCGCCAATGATACGGATTGCAAGGCCTGGTCCTGGGAAAGGTTGACGGTCGACGAGTTTGTCAGCAATGCCAAGAGCTCTGCCCACATTTCTTACTTCGTCTTTGAATAAATCGCGTAAAGGCTCAATAATTTCTTTAAAATCAATAACATCAGGAAGCCCGCCAACATTATGATGGCTTTTGATTACGGCCGAGGTTTTTGTACCGCTTTCGATAATGTCTGGGTAAATTGTGCCTTGTACCAAAAAGTCAACAGAGCCAATTTTTTTACCTTCTTCTTCGAAAACTCTAATAAATTCTTCGCCGATGATTTTGCGTTTTGTTTCAGGGTCACTTACACCTGCAAGCCTTGATAAAAATCGTTCTTCGGCATCAACTCTGATTAAATTCATGTCGAATTCATCACGGCACATTTTTACGACTTCATCGCCTTCGTTAAGTCTCATTAAACCGTGGTCGACAAAGATGCAAGTAAGTTGTTTGCCCACAGCTTTATGAATTAAAACAGCCGCAACAGTTGAATCAACTCCACCCGATAAAGCGCAAAGAACTTTTTTATCGCCGATTTTTGCCTTTAAAGTTTTGACCATTTCATTTGCAAAATCAGACATAACCCAATCGCCAGAACATTTGCAAATTTCGTATAAAAAGTTTTCTAAAATCTTATTTCCTTCATCAGTATGTACTACTTCTGGGTGGAATTGTACGCCATAAAGGTTTTTATCACGATTTACCATAGCAGAATTTTTGCAGGTATCAGTATAAGCGATATTTTCAAAACCATTTGGCAATTTTGACACATGATAAGTATGAGACATCCAGCATGATGAATTTTCTTTCATTCCTTTGAAAAGAGGGCTTGTTACATCGTATTTAATTGTGGATTTTCCGTATTCTCTTTTATTTGAAGCGGTAACTTCGCCACCGTTAACATGAACCATTAATTGGCAACCGTAACAAATACCAAGAATAGGGATATTAAGGTCAAACATTTCTTTTGGAACGATGGGAGCGTCTTTATCCGTAACAACGCTTGGACCGCCTGTGAAAATTATGCCTTTTGGGTTTAATTCTTTGATTTTTTCAATGCTTATGCCGAAATGATGAACTTCGGAATATACTTTTAAATCTCTTACTCTTCTTGCGATTAACTGATTATATTGCCCACCGAAATCGAGGACAAGGATTAATTCATTATTTTGTTTCATGGGATTTTAGATTCCTTTTTTATATAGTTATCCATTTACGGAGAATGAAACAAAATTATCTAGATGTCAAATAATTTATAACATAATTTGCGATTTGAAGTCCAAAAATCCCAGTAATTGTTGGAAGAGAACCCATGATATTCCTTACTCTTCCGCTTGCAAGTTGGTCGTTTGTTTCAGGTTCAATTATGGCCATATTTTCTTTATCCAAGACTTCATCGGAATAGATGCAAGGGATTTTTGGCTTTATTTTGAATTTTGCGAATCTTTTTCTTAACATTTTTGCGAGGGGACAATTTTTTGTGTCTTTAAGATATGCTTGTTTAACCTTAAAGCCATCTTGTTTTAATGCCGCACCCATACTCGAAATGATTGGATAATCAAGGTCGTAAGCCATCTTTAAAACTTCGAACTTTGGGTTTAAGGAATCAATGGCATCAATGACTATGTCTGGTTTTGTTTCAAAAACTTTATGTACTGTGTCTTTGTTTATGAATAAATCATAAGCGTTAACTTCGGCATAAGGGTTAATGTCTTTGATTCGGCTCAAAGCAACTTCGGTCTTTTTAATGCCAACAGTTGAATGGAGAGCAAAAATTTGGCGGTTTATGTTACTTTCGCTTACAACATCATGGTCAATTATGTTAAGTTTCATAATCCCAGAACGAGATAAAGCTTCGGTAACATAACCTCCAACCGCTCCAAGACCAATAATGGTCACAGAGGAATTCATAAGTTTAAAAAATTTTTCATCGCCAAGGATAAGTCTTATTCTTTGAAATTGCTCAAAGTTAGCAAGTTTTTCGAGTTCTTCCATATTTGTTTCTTTACTTCTTCAAATTCAATTCCAAGAGTTTCACTTATATAAGTTACTGATTTCAACACATCATACATTTTCCCATCAGTTTCGCTTAAAATTCGTTCCATCGGAGTTTTTTTGATTTGTTCGACAAGCCCCCTTGAAGGGTAAGAAAAATAAGCCCCCAATTCCACAAATTTTTCAATTAAATTTATATCATCTGAATATTTATGGAGTAAAAATGGTACTTTTACAGTGTCTTTTATCATTTCATACATTTGGTTTGAAGCATTGTAACAATGAAGCATGACAGGGCGGTTATATTTGTTGGCAAGTTCGATATGGAACATGAAAACATCTTCTTGGCCAAGGCAAGCTTTTGCACCATAATCAAGGCCAGTTTCGCCAATATATGCAAATTCGTTGTTTTTTACATATTCTTCCAATTTGTCTTTTTCAAGTTTGTCGGCATACCAAGGATGTATCCCAAGAGCAGAAAAAACATATTCATTGTTTTTGCTTAATTCCAAGATATTATCAAAATCGTCAAAATCAACAGAATTAATCACTCTGTAATGATCTTCGTTATACATTCCGTCATCAATGTGTGTATGAATATCTATTAACATATTTGGTCTTCTATCCTTTTTATAATTTCATCTTTTCCCATAATCTCCATCACAGAAAAAATAGGAGGTGAACTTTCGCTTCCAGAAACCGTAGCCCGTATCAAAGGTGCAATTTGTTCGATTTGCAATCCTTGTTTGGAGATAAGTTCTTGAATCGCCTCTTTTATATTATCATAGTCAAAATTTTGAATTGGCTCAATTGCTTTTATCACAAGTCTTAAAATATCTTGACCTTGGGATATGATTTTTCTTGAAGCATTGCTTATCATTATTGGTCGTTCTTCGACAATGAATTCAGCCATAACCGCAAGCTCGATTAAGTTTTTGGAGCGTTTTTTAAGCAAATGCATAGATTTTATTAATAACTCTTGTTTTTCTTCTTCAAAAAAACCTAGGCTGTTAAATATTAAGGGCTTTATAAGCTCGGCTAATCTTTTGTCATCAGCTTTTCTTATGAAATATCCGTTTATATGGTTAAGTTTGGCGATATCAAATTTAGCAGGAGATTTTACCATGTCTTTTACATCAAAAGACTTGAAAGCTTCATATATATCAACAATATCTTCACTTTCATGATGCCAGCCAAGCCCCAAAAGATAACTTAACAAAGCTTCTGGTAAGTATCCGAGTTCTCTTGTTTCTGATATAGTCATAAGTCCATTGTCTTTTGATAATTTTTCACCTTCTTTTGAAAGGATTAAAGGCATATGGGCATAAGTTGGGATATCCCAGTTTAAAGCATTAATTATCATCATTTGTCGGAAAGCATTGGTTAAATGGTCCGAAGTCCGAATTACAGTATTAACCCCCATGTCATGGTCATCGACAACAACCGATAACATATAAGTTGGTGTCCCATCAGAGCGAATTAAAACCATATCATCGATTTGATCATTTGCAATTCTTATCTCTCCTTGGATAAGGTCTTTTAAAATAGTTTCGCCTTCATTAGGAGTTTTAAGGCGAATAGTAGGTTTAATCCCAGATGGAGCATCAGCTTCACATTTATCACGCCATTTTTCATTGTAACGAATAGGTTTATTTAACCTTCTTTGTTCTTCTTTCATTTGTTCCAATTCTTCGGGAGTGCAATAACAATAATATGCTTTACCTTCTTTTAATAATTGGTTTGCAACTTCGATATGTCTTTCAATATTTTTTGATTGGAATACAACTTCTCCATCAAAATCAATTCCAAGCCAATCAAGACCATCAAATATGGATTTGACATATTCGTCTTTTACTTTATCCTTATCAGTATCTTCAATT
>JAKJEU010000118.1 GCA_022705265.1 Pseudomonadota bacterium
GGGCTTTTTAAATTCATGATGGCGTTAATTTTATCTCCATTATTTATGGTTGCTTTTGTTTTCCCATCGACCAAGACTTATACCAAAAAAGGTTGGACATTGGCTTTGGGAATGTGTTTCCAACTTATATTTACGGTTACTTTCATAAGTTTTGCGATTATATCGGTAAGGACTTTCGGTGGTGATGGGGTTTTAAAAGACTTTATGGACCCAGCAGGTTATGATAAAGATGATATAAAAGAAATTTTAGAAGGTGTTTCAAACGGACGAGAAGGCTTTTTTGATTTAATGTTTGCCTCTTTCTTTTTGCTTGTTATAACTGATAAAATAAGTGATTTGGCAAAAGATTTTTCGGGCGCTCCTGCTACAAAGATTGTTTCAAGCACGGTTACAAAGTTTGGTGGTCTTGTTGCTTCTGGTGTTACTGCTGCGGTTATGATAGCCGCGACGGGAGGAGCTGCGGCTGCGGGACAATTGAAAAAGATGGGTGGTAAGGCTTTAAATGCTGCAAAAGATACTATAATGGATGGTTCAAAATGAAGACATTATTTAAGGCTTTTTTTGGTGGGACTGTAATATATATCTTAGGAGGTATATTATATATAGTTCTTTCAGATAAAGATGTGGAATATTTAATAAAAAGTAAAATTTTGATTATTGGTTCTGTATTTTTTATGGTTCTTATAATTTGTCTTACATTG
The DNA here is from genome assembly GCA_022705265.1 of Pseudomonadota bacterium. Lineage (GTDB taxonomy): Bacteria > Pseudomonadota > Alphaproteobacteria > JAKJEU01 > JAKJEU01 > JAKJEU01. The sequence goes on from JAKJEU010000118.1 coordinate 702, forward strand.
TTTCGTATATCTTGTTTGAATAAAGACAATTTAAATGATGATGTTAATAAGATTTCTGGTTCAAATAAGGAGGGGGTTGAATATGAAAAAAAGGTTTAATAATTTATTGTTATCTCTTCTTTTTATTTTACTTATCATGCCAAGCATATGCTTTGCAGAAGAGTGTACTAGTTGTTTAACTCCTTATGACTCATCAGAAGCGGTAAATAGTGATAATAATATTTGTTGGGTATGTGGAATTTTTGAACATTTTTTTGACATTGGCAATCGTCTTGCATATGTAATAAGTATTGATTTATTAACAATTTCAAAAGCAATTTTAGCAATTGGTCTTGGAATTTGGCTTGTATTTCATCTTATGCCAATTCTTGCCAGCTTAAAAGCGGGTAACCCAGGTCAAATTTTTACTAAAATAGGTGGAATATTTTTTAAAGCTTTGATTGTTGCAACATTTTTAACCTTTGGTCTTGGAACAATTTATGATTATGTAATAACTCCGGTTACTGGATTTACTTCTGCTATATCAAAGACGGTAATGAGTACTAATTCGGTTGGTAATACTGTCTTTGATTCAGAAATTAAGTCTGATATGATATATGTTATTGCTTGGGCTTTTAAAGATTTAAAATATGGTCAAAGACTTGCAAGTTTTATGATTTGTCATTCCAAAGTAAGAATTGAACCTTTATATGATTATCTTGGAATTGAAATAAAATTTGTTGACCCAAAAAGATGGCTTATTGGAGCTTCGCTGTGGGTTGTGTTTTCAATTATGTTGGTGGTATTTCCATTCTTTATAATTGATGCATTATTTAAATTACTTATTATTTGTATGTTGTTGCCTTTGTTTATGGTCGCGTGGGTTTTTCCAGCAACAAAAAGTTATGCAGACAAAGCATTTAATTTAATACTTGGATGTTTGATGACTTTTTCGATTATGGGGCTTGTTATAAAAATAACGCTTAAAATTATAATGTTGCCTTTAAGTGATAAGGTGTTGGTTACTGATGTTGATACTGGCACGAGTGAAGAAAAAAATTTATTAGATATGTGTGCAGCAGGAGATCAAGACGAATTATTTAAGGTTCTTTCCGATGATAAGGGTTTATATTTTTCTTCTGTTATCGTTATTATAATCTGCGGTGTTATTTCGTTGAAATATATTGCAAAAGTTGGCGATATAGTCAGTATGTTTGGTTTTAACAAGGTTGATAATTCTGGTGGTTCTAAAATGCTTTCATATATGCAAAGAACAGCAGGTGCAGTAGCAGGAACAGCAGTCGCAGTAGCAGGAACCGTAGCTGGGGGTGTAAAGGATAAATTTGGAGGAGGCGGTAAGAGTAGCTCTTCTTCTGACACTTCGGAATCACGGGTTGGAAAATTTGCTGAAAAGGCAACTGATACAGCAAGTAAAGGGATTGAAAAAGGTGGTAAAGCTGCTGGTGAAGCAGTTGAAAAAGGTGGTAAAGCTCTTGGAGAAGCATCAAAGCAAGGTGGAAATGCACTTATAGATGCAGGTACAGGACTTTCAGGAACTGGTATTGGAGCAATTGCAGGCGTTCCTATGATGATTGCTGGTGGAGCTATGGTCGGTGCTGGTGTCGCGACTGAGGCAGGTTCAAAAGTTGCAGCAGAAGTAATCAAAGCAAGTACTAAGGTTGCGGCAAAGGCTATGAACCAAGCTAAAAAGGTAAGAAAAGCCGCCGGTAAAAAAGCAAAAGAATATGCAAAGAAAAAAATAAGAGATGTGGGTCGTAGCATTGAAAGTAAAATTTATGGAGACGATGTGGCAGGTGCTTTGCATGATGCAAGAGATGCAAGAGAAGCTAAGTCTAAAAAGGGGCCTCCTCCACCTAAGAAAAAATAACTAACAATATGAAAGGGCTTTTTTAATCAAAGCCCTTTTTTATTATTTTACCAAAGAATAAATAGTATAAATTTTTGATATAAGTTTTGGATTGATTTCACAAGTTAAATCATCTTTAATAAATCTTCGTTTAAATGCAATTATGGTTTTATCAAGATTGCTTATGTCATATCCGATTTTTTCTAAACCTTTTTTTAAATCAAAATCGGTTGGAGGCGGTAAAAATTCTTTGCTGTAAATTCCGATACCATTTTGGTTTAACAAGTCCCAAGGAAAAAACTCGCCAGGATCTTCTTTTCTCTCTGGTGCAACATCGCTATGCCCGACTATATTTATTGGTTTTATATTGTATTTTTTGATTAATTTGTGGCAAAGGTTAATAAGAGAATTTATTTGAATTTCTGGGAATTTATGATATCCAAAATCATGACCTTTGTTTTCGATTTCAATTCCAATTGACCTTGAATTAATGTCTTTTATCCCTTGCCAAGAGGAAATTCCCGCATGCCAAGCCCGTTTTGCTTCGTCAACAAGACTGTAAATATCTCCGTTCATTGCGATTAAATAATGACAACTTACCTCGGCATTTTTATCGCAAAGTCGATTTAAAGCCTCCTCAAAACTTTGCATGCCAGTGTAATGAAGCACAATCATGTCGATATCAAGTTTTCGTTCATTAAAATTTGGAGAATTAACAATAATCATCTTCATAATCTTCTATTTTTATTGGTTGGTTTTGATTGAATTTTGTTTTGGCAAGAGTTATAACAAAAACCGATTTTGCACCGTTTTCAATTAATATTTTGGCACATTCATTGACGGTTGCACCAGTTGTAAAAACATCGTCGATTAAAGCAATATTTTTATCGATTATATCCTTGTTATTTTTAATTTCAAAAGCATTTTCAATATTTTTAAGCCGTTCATTCTCGTCAAAATGTCCTTGGCTTAAAGTATTTTTTTTACGATTAAGGGCGAGGGGTAAAAAAACTTTATTTGATAATTTCGCAAGGTGTTTGGAAATAAGTCCCGCTTGATTATATTTTCGTTTTAAAAGTCTTGCCTTATGCAAAGGTACAGGAATAATCACATCGCAATCTTTAATCAGCTTTTTATAAGAATTAAACATGATTTTTGCAAAAAATTTAGCATTATAAGTCGCATCGCCATGTTTAAAATTTAAAATCATCTGTTTTGAAAAGTTATCATATAAAAAAACCGCTCGTGCTTTGTCAAAATATGGGCGGTTTTTGATACATTTTTCACAAACCATTAAAGAATTGGTTTCATAATTAAAAGGAGCCCCACAAATATTGCAGAGGGGCTCTTTTATAAAATTTATTTTCTTAAAACAATCAGGGCAAAACCCTTTTTCAAAAGATTGGTTTTCCATCTCGCAAGCTGGGCAAGTAAGAGGAAATAAAGCATTTAAAAGAATGTCTTTAATTAAATAAAGATAATGCTTCATCAATTTGAACTTTCACCGAAGAAGGAGCAGTTCCACCAAAACTTTTTCTTGAATTTAAAGAATTCATAACATCCAAAGCTTTATACACATCATCAGTTATTCTTGGTTCAATTGTTTGCATTTCACAAAGTTCAAGTTCGGATAAACCGACATCTTTACTTTCTGCTAATTTAACAATCGAGCCAGTAATATGATGAGCTTCTCTAAACGGAATGTTGATATTTCTTACCAACCAATCCGCCAAATCAGTAGCAGTAGGAAAACCTTTTTCCAATGCTTTTCTCATTGCTTTTTCGTTTACTTTTAAACCTTTTACCATTTCGTTTAATGAAGCAACGGCAAGCATAATGCTGTCATAACTGTCAAAAACGCGTTCTTTATCTTCTTGCATGTCTTTTGAATAAGCAAGCGGAAGTCCCTTCATTATGGTCAAAAGTCCCATTAAATTACCAAAAATTCGTCCAGTCTTAGCACGGATAAGTTCCGCTGCGTCAGGATTTCGTTTTTGAGGCATAATTGAACTTCCCGAAGTATATTCCTCAGGTACCTTAATAAAAGCAAAAGATTGGCTTGAATAAACAACCAATTCCTCAGCAAATCGTGATAAATGCATAGATAATATCGAAACATTTGATAAATATTCAATTGCAAAATCGCGATCAGAAACAGAATCCAAAGCATTATTGGTAGGAGCATTAAACCCAAGTTCATTTGCAGTAAAATGGCGGTCAACATTATAAGGAGTACCAGCC
>JAKJEU010000119.1 GCA_022705265.1 Pseudomonadota bacterium
CTCCGTAAATTTTTATTCTTTTTCACAACTGTCATCAAGTTTAAATAATTCGTTGTATCGTTTATCAGTCAAAGTATCATCACCACCAGTGTACCAAGGAAGATTTTCAACTTGAAAGCGATTTTTTTCAGGTTCGGTTGAATAATTACCACCACCGGTTCCAGAAGAACCGCCACTACTACCAGGGCCAAAATTTGTTCCAGAACCAGTTAAAAAGCCAGAGGATTTAATATCACCGCAAGAACCACCGCTTGGGTTTGGTCCAGTTGTGTTTAAATCAAGTGCAGAACCAACCAAAACATATTTTCCGCCAGGAGTGTTAAATGCATCAGTCGCACCAATTTTTCCGGCCATAATATCTTGCATTGTTCGCTCTAAACCACAAGGACCAAGAAGATGAGACCCCATAACAAGTCCCCATTCCGTTATTTTAACATTAGAGCCAGGATAAGTTTTTCCAATATAACTTGAAAGTGTTGGGTATCGGTTGCCACCACATTTACTTTGACCTAATGAATTTGCTTGGGCAAGAACATATTGCTCGAAATAGGCATCTTGTGCCGCAGGGGAATTTAAAAATTGTTGTTTGTTTGTTACGCCAAATTGTTTACAAACCCCAGCAAGACAAGTGTTTACATGGCTGTTACTGAATTGATATGCACCAGCATAAGAATTACCAGCACCACCCATGATATTATATCTTCCACCAGACTCGCAGCGTTTAACCGCATTCTTATAAGCATCAGGAACAGAAGTAATAGCAGCAATAACAATCCCAGAAATTAATAAAAGTAAAGAAGTGTATATAAGGGTTTTATTCTTTAACATATTTTTCCTCACTTTCATTGTATTTGAAATATAAATCTCCAACATTAATATCAAAAGGCTTTATATAGTTATTTTTTATTTTAAAAACATTTTCAATATCAGGTCCAATTCCATAAAGGACCTCTTTTGCTGTACCATCGGATTTTTTCAATATGACTTTATAAGGGCAATTATTCGCACCGCATGCATTAATGTCAAATATTTGTGTGAAAATCATGGATTCTCCACCTTTTGCATAAGGTGTTTCATAATATCGATAAATTACATTATCTTTGTTCTCAGAAGGGATATAATCTTGCCAATATTTAAAAAGCTCATCTTTATTCGATGTTTCCTTTAAAATTATTTCATTAAAACCGTCATTTTCCGCTGATTTTAATGGAGATATAATAAAAAGCATAAGTACAAAAAGTAATATTTTTTTCATATCAAAGACCTACTTAAAATAGTTAATAACACCTTATGTTTAAATAATATATCTAAATTGTGGCGAAATTAGGAATAAAATTTATTCTTTTATGGATTTTATATTAATGTTAAGATTAAGTTTGTTGAAATTAAGAGGCTTTTAATGAAAAAAATATCTTTTTTGTTTTTCGTATTAATAATATCGTCTGAATCTAATGCTTTGAGTGTTTTGGATATAAAACAAAAAGGATTTATTAATTGTGGCATTATTTTAGAAACAGATAATGTAAGCTCTGTTGGTAAAGGGGATGTTAAAAAAGGCATTTTTCCAACTTTTTGTAAAGCTTTATCAGTAGTCATTTTTGGTGAAAGTGATAAAGTGAATTTTATTGATGTTAATTATAAAAATTCTTATCAAAAGCTTAGAGATAAAGAGATAGATGTTTTAAGTGCCCCTTATCCTTATGTTTATAATGCTAAAAACAATGATTTATATTTTTCGCCACCCTTTCTTTATGACAAAGTCGTTTTATTATCAAAAGTTAAAGCAGAAAAAATAACCGAAATTGATAATCCAAAGATTTGTTATGGCAATAATTTCTTTTTTAAATATGATTTAAAGAAATATTTGGGAAATAATAATGTAAAATATACTCTTGAAAAAAAAGATTTCAGTAATGAAGGTTGTGATGTTTTTGCAATAAATGAGATATATGTGGATAAACATAATAATTTTATATTAAAAGATGATATAACAAATTTTTATTATAACATTGTAACAAGATTTGAAGATGTTGAAATATCAAAAGTGGTTTTTTGGACTTTTTACAGCATGGTAAGAGCGGATGTTTTAAATATAAAATCTTTTGATGTGGACGAATATTTAAAATCTGAGGATAAGTCTTTAAAAGAATTTTTTGATAATCAAGATTTGAAAAATATAGGGCTTTCACCAAACAGTTTTTATAATTTAATAAAAAAAATAGGAAGTTATAAAGAAGTTTATGAAAATCATTTCGAGAATTTTAATAAATACAATAAATCATGGATTGATGGAGGACTTATTTTGCCTCCACCAATTAATTAACCATCAAAATTTCATCAGTTTCAATTTTTAAAGACTTTTTTGTTGAAAGTCCGCCAATATTTTTGATTTTTTCGGCTTTGCTTAAAATATTGCCATGACCACTTGATAAAGTTTTTATGGCATTATCATATGATTTTTGAGCATTTCCAATACCTTTTCCGACATTTTCCATATGATTTACAAAGTCAACTATTCTGTCATAAAGCTTGGTTACTTCGTCTTTTACAAGTTCGGTGTTTTTATTGATTTTTTCATTTCTCCAAACCGAAGCCACCGTTTTTAAGGTTGCAAATAAGGTAGTAGGGCCAACAATGACGACTTTTTTATCCCAAGCATATTGATGTAATCGTTCATCAGATTGTAAAGCCAAGCAAAAAGCACCTTCAATCGGAATGAACATCATAACAAATTCAGGAGTTATAAAGCTTTTGTTGTCTTGATATCTTCGTTCATCAAGCTCGTCAATTTGATTTTTAACCGCATTTAAAAATAATTTCAAATGGTTTTGGCGGTCGTTGTCATTGTCACAATTTATAAACGAATTGTAATGGTCAAGCGATGGAACTTTGCTGTCGATGATTATACTTTTATTTTCTGGTAAAGCAATAACAACATCGGGAATTTGTCGTTTTCCTTCATCATCTTTGACATTTACTTGAAGAAAATAATCTTCATCTTTTTTAAGCGAAGATTGTTCCAATAATCTTTCCAATACAAACTCGCCCCAATTTCCTTGGGTTTTGTGATTGCTTTTTAAAGCATTAGTAAGGTTTTTTGCATTTTCATTAATTTCGATATTAAGCTTTGCAATGTTTTGAATTTCGTTTTCAAGCCTTATTCTTTGGTCATGCTCGTCTTTATATTTTTCGGACAAAGTTTTTTTCAAATCCTCAAATTTTTCTTTCACAGGGCTTAAAACGCCTTCAATATTTTTTTCGGATTTTTCAATAAAACTGGACTGATATTTATCAAAAAGCTTATGAGTAATATTTTCGAAATTAAGGCTTAATTGTCTTTCCATTTCGACAATGTTTTTGGCTTTTTCACTCAAAGTTTCTTGTAAAGCATTGTTTTTAGCCTCAAAAGTAATGATTTCTTTTTCTAAGGCTACAATTTTATCGTCCTTTTGTCTTAATAATTCTTCGGACTTTGTTTTTTGTTTAATCAAATAAAAAGAAAGTGAAAGGGAAATCAATGTTAAAATCCCAAGCAAAAATAGAATAGATTGCATTTTGTTTAACCTTTATCTTTGTTTAATTCCTTGCATAACTCGTGCAAGATTTATTTCAGAACGCTTAAATTCATTAAAAACGAAATGGTTGTTAATATCGACAAACCCTTTGGTTAAAGATATCTCAGGAGCCTTTTTCGTATCCTTTGCTTCATTAACACCAGCAGTATTAACCCCAAGTTCTTTTATCGGAGCAAAATCAAATTTATTAGCATCAGCAACCAATAAAGCCTTATCAAAATTAGCCTTAGCACAACCAATATCTTTTAAAATGAATTTGACATCTTCCTTTGAATTTTCGAAATCAATTGCCATAAGCTTGCTTCCGTTAAGTTCCAATTTTTCCTTAAATTCAGAAACAACCCCCTTAATTTTAATAGCAGGAGAAGGAGTTTCAGTCTTTCTTTGATTAGGTTTGGCATAAACTCCATCAACAAGCTCAACTGGAAAACCCACATTTTGAAGTCTTAATAAAAGCAAAGATTCAGGATAGTCAGAATAAAGAATAAATAAGCTCCCCGAAGCCTTTATTTTTCGGGCGGTTATTATAACTCCTTCGATAACTTTGGCATGAGATAAATCTTTTCTCCAATCTTGTAATACTTTTGCGTATTCATTTTCTTGTTTAAAATCATCCGGCTTAACCTCATCAATCGGGTCTGATATGATTTCAGCAATATTTTTGTTATAACCTTTCCATTTAGAATTTCTTAATAACAATCTTTCCAAATCTTTTTTATCAATGTTTTTTAAAGAAGCAATGCTTTTCAAAGCTTTTTCAGTAGCACTGGCGTGGCTTTCAGAAAAATCGATTAAAATGTCGTCAACATCACTAATAATGACAGAAATATTTTTTTTACTCATCCTATAATATCCATTATACCTTTGTCTAAAGCCAATAAAATCACCGCAATATCACGCCAAGGAGGCACAGGGCGACCATCTTTATCAAATAAATCAATTCCTTTTTGCAAGCAATAATCGAAAACTTTCTCAGGGTCGGTTGAAACCACTTCGTCCCAAAGCCCTTCAAAAACAGGGTCAGAATAATTTGGAACATCTCCAAACAAAGACAATAAAACACCTTCATGTCTTTTTGAATAAATAATCTCATATGATTTTTCGATTTCGTTTTCGTCTTTAATCTTGTCAATATCCTCTTCGGACGGCAAATATTTTGCAGCACGGATAAGACCTTCATCAATATCGATTATTTT
>JAKJEU010000120.1 GCA_022705265.1 Pseudomonadota bacterium
GCGTCTTTACAACCGTATTTATGCAAGGAATGGCAAAAGGTTTAGGTCCAAAATTATCTTATTCTTTGGTAAGATGGGATGTTTCAAATACTATTAAATCAGAAGATAAGCCTTTTAACCGTTTCCAAGAATTAAAACATAAAAGTTCAAAAAATATTACTCGTCCATCAGCTGGTGATGAAATCAAAAATGCTGAAAAGGAAAGGGTAAATAGTCTTCCTTTGCCAAATAAAGCTTTGGAATATGCAAAAATGGCAGGAAAAGAAAGATAAAAATTATATTTATAACCAAATAAAAAGCCTCGAAATTTAAAATCGAGGCTTTTTTTTATTATCTATATCTGTTATTAATTTTGTCATCAAAGGCTTTTTTGCTTTTATCAACCTTTGCTTTTACAAGGGTTTCGGTTTTTTCAAAAAGCTCTGGGTTGTGTTTTAAAAGATATTTATCAATTTTTTCAACAACTCCTTTAATCGAAGCAGGACTTATATCTTTTTTATTTTTGCTTTCCCCACTTATGATTTTATCGGCAACCGAGCTTATTTTTGCGCCGACAGCTAATCCAACTCCTGAAAAAGCAAATATTGAAAAAGTTTCAAGTTTGTGTTTGTTAAAAAATAAATCAGCAATTCCAAGAGCTTCTCTTTTTGGAAAGGCTTTGGAAATAAATGCAATTCCAGCGATTGCTCCAATTCCGATGGCCGGAAAAATAATGGCTTTTTCAGCGTTAAGTTTTGTTCTTGTTATCGCGTCATTATCGTAAACAAGAGGAGCAAGGGTTTGCCTTACAGCGCCAAGCCCGTTTTGATAACCTGATTTAATTTTTGATTTAAAAAAATTAGCAACTTTTGTCATTTTGAGCTTGAATTCCGTCTTTTGTTTTGCATTTCGATGATTTTTTGATTATTTTGTTTGTTTAATTCTTTTTGTTGTCTTTTTTGTTCTCTTAAAGCTTCTTTTTGCTCATATGCATTTTGTTTATCAAGGTCTTTTTGCTTTATGTTTGCAACCTTTTGTTCAATTTGCTTTTCTGTTTTTTCATAAAGTTCGGGGTTGTTTTTATAAAGATATACATCAATTTTATTTAATGCTTTTGCAAGGGAAAGTTTGGACATTTTATCATTTTTAAAATCGCCATCAATTCCTTTTTCTCCCAAAGAGCCAGCAAAAATACCGCCAACAAAACCACCAAAAGCACCAAAACCAATATTAATGGCCTTTGATATATTACTAATGGCTTCTTCTTTTGGATAAGAATGTTTTATACCGATTGCAAGACCAATACCAATAGAGGCTAAAGTTGCAATCCCCATAATTTTTAGCTTGGTTTTTTCAACCATATAATCATCATAAACAAGTGGAGAAAGAGTTTTTCTTATTCCAGCAAGGCCGTTTTCAAAATGTTTAACTGTTTTATTTTTTACAAAATCGAGAGTTTTATTTTTATCACTCATTTTATTATAAAGCCTTTCTTTATATTGAATTAATAATCAATTATCTTTGCTTGCTTTGTTCATAAAGTTTTCTGGCTTCTGCGGATATTGTTAAGGTATCTTTGAAGCCGGTTTCAGCGGCTTTTTTCCCAGAAGAATATTTTTTAGCCTTTTCCCAATTTGGTTTTGCGTATGGATTATCCTTTACCTCACCACTTTTAGGGACAGGTTTAACATTATCCTTATATTTTTCGATATAAGGGTTGTTGTTGTAATTATTATAAACAGGAAATACCATAATTTATCCTTTTTAAAAGTTTTATAATTATATATAATGTAATGGTATTATATTTTAGACAAAAATACAACATATTTGTTGCTTTTTTTGTATAAAACAAATTTATTTTTGTAATTTAAGGTGAAAAATGAAAGTTTTAGTTGGGACAAAAAATCCAGTAAAGATAAAAGCGGTTAAAACGGCTTTTGAAAAAATGTTTGATGAGGAAATAAAAATTGAAGGAGCTTCTGTGCCTTCTGGGGTTTCGGATATGCCGATGAGTGGAAAAGAAACTTATCAAGGAGCATATAACCGAGCAATGAATTCAAAATCATCTTATCCTGATTATGATTATTATGTAGGATTAGAAGGTGGTTGCGATGATTTTATGGGCGAGCTTGGCGTCATGGGTTGGGTTGTTGTAATTTCAAAAGATGGTATGGTGGGTAAAGGTTCTGGTGGAATGCATTTTTTACCAAAAAAAGTTGTGGAACTTTTAAACCAAGGTTATGAACTCGGCGATGCTGATGACATGGTTTTTGGGCTTTCTAATTCAAAACAAGAAATGGGTTCGATTGGAATTTTGACTTCTGGTGCTTTGGTTCGTTCGGAAACTTTTTGTGTTGCGACATTAAGGGCATTAATTCCTCATAAAAACCCTCAATATTTCAGATAATAAAAAAAAGGTTGGAGAATTTTAAAGCTCCAACCACATCAAGTATTTTAAAAGAACAACCTTCATTTTACCGCGTTTATAATTTATATTATAACATGGATTATTAAATTTTGCTATTCTTTTTCACGAAATATTACAAAGTATTACGGCTAGCTGAAATACTTAAAGTAAATATATATATGAGATAATATGATGGTAATAATCATAACGGGAACCCCATATAACAAAAATCCCATAAAATGAATAGGTTTTCCGTGTCTTTCCGCCATTCCAGCAACCATAACATTCGCCGAAGCTCCGATTAAAGAGCCGTTTCCACCCAAACAAGCACCAAGAGCCAACGCCCACCATAAAACTTCGGCATGGCTTGCCCCGTTCATTGAACTTTCAATGTTTTTAAGAAGAGGTATCATGGTTGCAACAAAAGGGATGTTATCCAAAAATGCAGATATTATCGCAGAAAGCCACAATATAGCAAAAGCGGTAAGGTGTAAGTCTCCTTCGGTGGCGTGGATAATTTTATTTGCGATGATTTCAAGTAATCCCGTATGTTCAACCCCAGCAACAATAACAAAAAGTCCAGCAAAGAAAAATATGGTAACCCAGTCCACCTTTGCAAACGCTTTTTCCGCTCTTTTTGATTTTGTTTCGCTTTCTTGACCATATCCGTATAAAAATATCAATACCGCAGCCCCAAGCATAGCAATCGTTCCGTTTTGAAGTCCGATATGTTCGGCGGATAAAAATCCAGCGATAACCAAAAATATGACAATGAGTGATTTTTTAAGCAATACTTTATCAGTAATTTGGTCTTTTTCATCAAGACTCATGACGAGTTTTTTATTTTCTTCGGTGGCATAAAGTTTGCGTCCCATAATTAAATCGGTTGCAATAATAAGCACAATTAAGATTATAAAAGATATAGGTGCAAGGTTATAAATAAAATCCATAAAAGAAAAATTTCGTGCCGAACCAATCAAAATATTAGGAGGGTCGCCCACCAAAGTTGCTGTACCACCTATATTCGATGCTGCAATTTCGGTATAAAAGAAAGGGTAAGGCGATATGTCAAGTTTTTCTGTGATTAATATAGTAATTGGAACAATCAAAAGCACCGTTGTAACATTGTCAAGAAGTGCTGAAAAAACAGCGGTTACTATACCAAATATTATCAAAATACCACGAGGGCTTGCCTTAACAAGTTTTGCTGATAAAACCGCGACATATTGAAACATTCCTGATTTTTCGGCAACACCGACGATGGTCATCATTCCAACAAGCAAGGATATAGTATTAAAATCAATGCCTTTGAAAGCTTGTTCTTGGCTTAATATTCCAGTGAAAATCATAACGCTTGCACCGATTATTGCAACCACGGCTCGGTTTATTTTTTCAGTAAATAGAATGATATAAGATAAAATCAGTATCCCAGATGCAAGTATCTGGGGATTAAAATTGAATAAAATGTTTATGTTTTCGCCGTGCATAATAAAAAAAACCTTATTAATAATTTTTTTATTTCCTTTGATATTACTCTAACAAAACTTTATTATCAAAGAATAAATAAATATGCTTTTTTATATTTTTAAGGAATGCTTTATGAATCTTGATAAAATTTCAAAAAAACCTTATACATTTTTGACTTGTTTTTATGCTCTTTTAATGGTTTTAAGCATTTTAATTAATTTATTTGATAAAAATATACTTATTGATTTTTTGCAAAGTAATGATGCAATTTCTTACCAAGATGTATATGTCAAAATATTATCAATAATATGTTTTTTTGCAAATGTGATTGCTTGCTTTTACCTTACAAAAGTTTTGTTTGGTACAAAAGAAGGGGTCATAGCATCTTTATTATTTGGTATTAATATTTATTCTTTTCATAATATTTTGTTTTTAAATGTTGATAATATTTATATTTTTTCGTTAAGTGCGACTATTTCAGTTTTGGCTCTTTATTATCTTAAAAGTATAGAGGTCATAAAATTTCAAAAAATATGGTTTTATGTATTTCTTTTTATAAGTTTATATGTCGATTTCTTTTTAACTTCGATAATTTTATTTACTCTTTTTGCAACACTTTATTTTGTGGATAAGACATATTTAAAATATTTTAAATCATTGAAAATTCACATATTTATACCTGTTGTATATATTGTTTTTGCTGGGTTGTCTTATTTCTTAGTTAAAAATGGTTGTTATAACTTATTTTTATCAAAAATGTATTTGGGATATGCCGAAAAACAATATTCGTTTCCATTTTATTACTCTATATTACTATTTTTGCTTTTTTCTCCACTGTCGTTTTTTATTGTCCCATCGATTCCTTTTTTGAAATCGTTAAAAGAAAATGTCGAATTCAAATTTTTAATGATTTGGTT
>JAKJEU010000121.1 GCA_022705265.1 Pseudomonadota bacterium
GACCAAAAGCGATAAAATATCCTATCTTGACCGCGGGGCTTTTATCGATGCAAGAAAACTTAATGCTTATGAAGTAATTTCGGGCATAAAATTTATCGACCCTTTTGATGGAGATGTGGAATTTTCTAATCCAAAGGAAAAAGACGCGGAAAAACTTATCGCTAAGTACAACGAAATTAAAAGAAAATTAAGATACAATTTATCATATAATTCTTTTGCAACCGAAATGCTTAATACGGTTAATTACAACTATAACGAAGAAAAAAGAGTGTATGATGTCGATATTTCTCCTGTTCTTGGTTATATCAAAACCGTTTATGATATCGATAATTTCAAAGGCGAACTTTTGCTTTGCGATGTTGTTGATGTTTTAAAATTTACTAAATCAAAAATGTCTTTTAACAAAGTCGAATTTAACAAAGAAATTTTGGATAAAATCAAATCCTATGGCAAGGTAGATGGCGACAAATTTCAACAATTATTGTTCAAAGTCGATGATGAAAAATTTTATCCTTTTGATTTGATAAAAGATGAAAAGCCTTCTGAATTAACAATGGAAGAAGAAAAAACTCCTTCTATCCCTGTATCTGATAAAATCATTGATGAAATCATTGAAAACAAAGAAGCAATCAGCGAAATTAAAAAAGACGAACAAGAAGTAACAAAAGAAGTAAAGGTTAAAGAAGTCGTTGAAAATAACGAAAACGCGACCGAAAAAGCTTTGGAAGTTATGGAAGAAATAAAACAAGAAGAGGAAAAAATAACCAAATAAAATCCTTTTCAAATATAATAAATAAAGCCTCTTAATTTTTTTAAAGAGGCTTTTTTTATTCGTCAATCATTTCATTAAATTTTTCACTTAACAAGAACATATTTTCATCTCGCATTTCGTCGTCCTCGTCTTTTTTCGGGATAAGGTTTGCCTCAATTCCTTTTATCTCAAAATTATCAAGCACAGCCTTTACAATTTCATTTTCCATCGCAATTTTTTTGAAAAAATCCTTGCCCGAAGCATGGTTTTCGGCAATCGACTTTGCCACCTTAACATCTTCGATAACTTCGACCACATAATCCTCGCCACACCATTCTTTTATTTTCAAAGGCAACAAAGACCTTAAACTATCGGTTTTTTCATTGTTTGCAATTTTTATCACATTGCTGTTGATTGCGATTACTTTTAAATGAGTTTTGATATTATAAGCAAGGATTGAATCCTTTGCCTTTTCAGCCATTCGGTAAATGTCAAAAGCCGTTTTAATCGAACCACTTGGAGCATTTTCATTATTTCCAAGCACAACCTTAACAATCGGTTCTTTATCACTTAAAAGCGGAGATTTTGCGACTTCTTTGACCGCTTCGACAATTTCGGGATTAAGTTTTTGCTTGTCAAACCCTCTTACATTAGAGGTTGCGGTATCATTTTGCTCTACACTAGACTTTTTTTTTACGAATTCATTAAAATCAGGGATAAAAGAACCATAACAAATCCGAACCAACAACATTTCCAAAGATTTAAAAGGATAAGGAGAACGGTCGACTTCGCTTACACCCTTAATCAACATCTGCCAAACCAAAGTAAGAGCAGACATATTCAAATCTTTTGCAAAATCGGTAACGCTTTTTATCAAATTTTCGCTTAACATTGCCTTATCCAACTCGCAACCGACCTTTGCACGGGTTACAAGATGAGTAATTTCAAGCAAATCATTTAATATAAGATAAGGTTCAACTCCGCTTTGATATTGGGCTTCGATATTTTTTAACGCCTTTGCGATATCGCCACTCATCATATGATTAAATAACGAAGTCGTCTCAGTTCTATCCGCTATACCAATCATTTTTTTGATGGTTTCAGCCGTGATTTTAACGCCATTTGAATGGGATACAGCTTGGTCAAGTAAGGATACGCCGTCTCTTGCCGAACCTTCGGACAAGGTCGCCAAAATGTTCAAAGCATCTTCATCAATTTCGACCCCTTCTTTTGAAGCCAAATTCGAAAGATGTTTTACCATGTTTTCGATGGTTAAGCGTTTCAAATCAAATCGTTGACATCTTGAAAGCACCGTAATTGGGATTTTTTTAACCTCGGTCGTGGCGAAAATAAATTTAACATGGGAAGGAGGTTCTTCCAAAGTTTTCAAAATCGCATTAAACGCCGATTTACTTAACATATGAACTTCGTCGATTATGTAAATCTTAAACCGAGCCGATACAGGAGTATATTTAGTTCCCTCGATTATCTCGCGAACATTATCGACCGAAGTATTTGACGCAGCATCGATTTCAATAACATCGATATTTCGTCCTTCCATAATTGATTTGCAATGAGAACATTGACCACAAGGTTTAATTGTGATGCCACCTTTACCATCAGCTCCGATACAATTAAGCCCCTTAGCCATAATTCGTGCCGAAGTAGTTTTACCAACACCACGGATTCCCGTTAACAAATAAGCATGAGCAAGGCGGTTGTTATTCATGGCATTTGACAAAGTTTTGACCAAGGCTTCTTGACCCACCAAGTCATCGAAATCCATTGGACGGTATTTTCTTGCAAATACTATATAATTATTATCTTTTGCCATGAAAACCTTTTCTTTATTCTTAAATAAAAAAGGTGGAAGTCGATTTAATGTGACCTGTTTTAAAAACTCTGGCTGCTTTCTTCCGAACCTGACCAATTAAATCTTTAAGAACACTCACTCGACTTCCATTTAAAAAACATTAAGACTATATCTTAAACATTTTTTTATGTCAACTTTTAAAATTTATATCTTACACCAGCAGTTCCAGCAACAGACATAACATCTCTTGACCCTTCTCCGACTACATCAAAATATACGGTTGAACGAGGAGTTACATTATATTCATAAGAAACTTCTGCACCACCCATATTTTCTTCGAAATCGTAACCTTTTACTTTGAAATAAGTTGTGCCACCTGTAAATCTTGCTTCCATATCAGAATCATATCCCGAGATTAAGCGTTTGTAATATACATTTGTACTTATTCCATAATCTTTGGTTACTTTTTCAACGCCAAAACCAACCTTAGCATTGGTTGAAGTCTCATTCATGCTCTTTACATCCAAAGAAAGTCCACCTGCTCCGTTTTCGGTAAAGCCATTGGTATAGCTGTACAATACTTCGGCACCTGAAATAACTTTGAATTTCAAACCGTTGTTGGTTGTGAATAAGTTATATGCTCCGTCAACATTGAAATCCATGTTCCAACCTTCGTAACTTGATTTCGCAGCAACACCAAAAGTATCCAATTTTCTGTCTGAATCGTATCTTTGGTAACCAAAGCTTGTAAGACCTTTAATTTCGAAATCTTTGATAGCTGAACCAGCATAAAGACCAAGTCTTATATCATCTACTTCGATTTTTGTTTCTTTTTGCTTTGTTTCGCCTTGACCATAGCTGATGGTTGCACCGATTAAAAGATTGTCTTTAACATATCCATCAACACCAGCTTGAACGCCGTAAACCGCGGTTTCATATCTTGGTAAATTGTTTGCCTTGTCTCTTTTAACATTAGAATATCCAGCAAAAGGTTGAGCCCATACACCACCGCCTAAGCCTCTTGATTTAACCAATTGCATAGTTTGTGGGAAGTAAAAATCACTTGCAGCAGAAGCAACTTGATAAGTTTCGTTATCATCATCACTCATCAAAGCACCAAATTGACGGTTAAGACTTACTTTGCCAAGTCTTGAAAACACATTTGAAGTCGCTTGTGATGCAACCTGACCGCCCATTTGGTTGGCAAGGATTGTACCACTGGCTTCGTTTAAAGCATCTTTTACTTGGTCATCAGTTTCAAGTTCATAAATCTTAGATGTAATCAAAACTGTTGATGGGTCAGAATCTTCCAAATCATTAAATGCGTTTGCCACACCTCTTTGATTTGGTGTTAAGCTTGAAATGTCAGATAATGTGCTGTTTCTTGTGATATCCACCGTAACATCATTAGCATTAGTTGAAACCGTTCCACGAACAAAGGCATAAAGTGAAGATAATGTTTCGTTATATCCTGTTCCTGTTATTCCACCTGTTGACCTTAAAACTATGTGACTTCCTGTAACTGCGCTTCCTCTTTCAAGGTAAACACTACCTCCGTTAACTTCCGAAGCAAGTGATACTTGAACCTCGTCGCTTCCTGCCTTTACATGCAAGTTACCATCATTTGAAACCATATTACCATTAATCGCAAATGTACCAGAAAAGCCTTCTTGACCAACCTTTAAAGCACCGCCAGAAGTAACATTAACATCACCAGCAACCGCACCATAACCACCAAACAAACCTGTGTTATTAACTTCTACATTGCTTGTCAAAGTTGCACCACCATTAATCATCAAATAACCACCGTTAATGACTGTTCCACCTGTATAAACATTGTTTCCTTCGAATAAAACTTCGCCTGCACCTGTTTGTTTATATCCAGCATCGCCTGTAATATCGTGTTTGAACCTTGATAAAGTGTTTGAAGGAGCATTATATGTGAAATATGTTCCCCAATCAGCCACCGCAAAAGTTTTTGGCCCTTTTACTGCTTCACCAATATCCAAGAAACCTTGACCCACAGCATTTTCAAAAGAAACATTCCGTGCCTCAGAAGTACAATCGCCAGTTGGATTTCCAAAAGAATCTTCACAAACATCGTTGGCATCATCGCTTACATATCTTGTTAAATTATATGTAACACCACCAGCATTGATATC
>JAKJEU010000122.1 GCA_022705265.1 Pseudomonadota bacterium
ATTGGTTTTGGTACAATTTTACAAGGCTATCTTGAAACTTCAAATGTTAATGTGGTTTCCGAAGTAACCGATTTAATCAGAGCGCAAAGAGCATATGAAATGAATTCAAAAGTAATTCAAACTTCTGATCAAATGATGCAAAGTGTTGTGCAATTAAGATAGTAAGTTAATAGGAGCGAAAAAGATGAAAAAAATATTGTTAGCTTTAAGCTTTATTTTTATGACATTTAATGCCAATGCTTTGGTTTATTTAAAGAACGAGGCAAGAGTTGCCGATAAGCATATTATGTTAAGTGATGTGTTTGAAGGAATTAAAAGTGATGAAGATCATAAAATTGCATCTTCGCCAAATCCTTTTGAAACCATAACACTTGATGCTTCTTTTTTATCCCAAGTTGCAAAAGGATATGGAATTGATTGGGCGGTAAAAACAGGCTATGAAACAATAAAAGTAACAAGAGAAGGTAAATTTGTCGCAACTGATACAGTGTTAAGTCTTATTAAAGAAAGTCTTTTTGATAAAGGAGTATCAGAGGAGCATGAAATATCTTTGATAAACTCAGATCCGATTGCAATTCCATCAAATATTGAACCAAGTTTTGAATTCTCAGACATCGCATATATCGAAAAAACAGGACTTTTTTCAGGAACTCTATTAGTAAAAAACAAACAAGAAATTGTTTTGATGGAAAAAATTAATGCAAAAGTTTTTGAAATGATTGAAATTCCTGTGGCTAAATCATCAATTCCTTTGGGAAAAGTTATCGAAGAAGAAGATTTAGAATATCAAAGAATAAAAACAAATGCTTTAAGAACAAATGTCGCATTAAACATTGATGAAATTGTTGGAAAATATGCAAGAAGAACAATTAAACAAGGTCAAATGGTTTTAATTAATGATTTAAGAATGCCTTTGTTGGTTAGCAAGGGTAAAGCAGTAAGAATGATTTTCAAAAAACGCAACATGACTTTAACTTCTGTTGGCAAGGCTCTTGATTCTGGCACGAAAAATGAATTGATAAGAGTTATGAACCCAAATTCAAAAATGGTGGTTCAAGCAGTAGTTACAGGAAATAATACTGTTGTTGTTAATGAAATATAACTTGTAAGGAGAATTGTTATGTTAAAATATCTTAAATTTGGAATGTTGGTGTTGTCTTTGACAGCATGCCAAGCATTAAAAGATTTGGGAAAAGCTCCTGAAATGAGTAAAATTGAGAATCCTTTGGCAAAAGAGGAATATCAAAAAGTTGAGATGCCTTTGCCAGAGCCTCAATCCCAACCAGTTATTAATAAAAATTCTTTGTGGAGAGCTGGTTCAAGAGGTTTTTTCAAAGATCAAAGAGCTTTTCAAGTAGGAGATATTTTAACGGTTAATGTCGAAATAAAAGATGCAGCCGTGTTTTCAAATAAAACCAGCCGTCAAAGAGGAAGTGATACAGGAAAAACTTCGATAAATTCTTTGGCAGGGCTTGAAAAATATATTGATAAAGCGCTTCCTGGAACTGGAACTGCTGCTAATTTGCTTGATTTTTCATCAGCCTCAAAAGCCTCAGGACAAGGTTCGATTAATCGTAATGAACAAATTAATTTAACCGTTGCTGCGATTGTTACCCAAGTGTTACCAAATGAAAATCTTGTGATTGTTGGGACTCAGGAAGTAAGAGTTAACCATGAATTAAGGAATTTGACTGTATCTGGTGTTATAAGAAAATCTGATATTACTCCGAAAAATACAATTAATTCGAGTCAGATAGCAGAACTTAGAGTTTCTTATGGTGGAAGAGGCGTGATAAGCACAGTTCAAAACCCAAAGGTTGGCCAAGAATTAGTAGAGATTTTAAGCCCATTTTAATAAGTTGATTTACAAAATAATATTTTAAGGTAAAATAATAATATCTTTTTTAAAAAAATAAAAAGATTTTTCATTAAGGAGAATAATAATGATGAACAGAGAATTATCAGTAGTGGAGCAGGATGCTTTTGCTTTGATTGAAAATGCGGTCAATATTTCTCGTGCTGTCGCGGATTTTGATTATAAAAATTTAATATCTGCACTTGATTCTAATCTTCAATTATGGGTTGCGATTAAGACTTTGGCTTCAAAAAACCCTAATCTTTCAAGTGATACGAAAAATATGCTTGGAAGATTGAGTAACTATGTTGCTAAAAAAACTTTTGAATTTGGTGGAATGAGCGAAGAAGACGCTAAAAATACTTCGGTGGATTTTTTCATTAATACCAACCTTCAAATCTCAGAAGGTTTGCTTGAATGTGTTACAATGTCTTATGCCGAAGATGAAGCTTATTCGTTGGTTTTATCTGCTAATGCTATGAAAAAAGCGATTGAATCGAAAAATAATGAAATTATAAATTTGTCTTTGGATAATAATTTGAAGCTTTGGGTTGCAATTAAAACTGTGGTCAAAAGACAAGATGAAAAAATGCCAAAAGACGCAAAGGAAAGTTTGTTAAAGTTGATTGAATATGTTATTTCAAAAACTTTTGAACTTTCAAAAGAATTTACCGAAAAAGGAATGGAAAGTTTAATTAAAACTAATATCCAAGTTTCACAAGGCTTATTGGAAGGTTCAGAGGATGCTAACCGTGCTGATGCGGTTGCTTTGCTAAGTTCTTCAATTGCTTTGAGCGAAGCAAAAGAGGATAATTCTTTGTTAGAAGTTGCTTTAAATGATAATTTGGAACTTTGGGTAAAAATTAAAACATTTATGCAAAGTAACGAACAACATCTTGGTTGTGACATTAAAACTAATTTATTAAAACTTGCTGATGTTGTTATTGCTAAGACCTTTGATATTTTGAAAAAATATGATGAAGGTAAAATGAATACTTTGATTAACGCAAATCTTCAAATTTCCGAAGGGTTGCTTGAAAGACGACAAGTATTTAATTAATAAAGCAAAAAGCCACTTAAAATTAAATTAAGTGGCTTTTTTATTTCGTTTAGAAAAAAGGATAAATTTTCCTATCTTCCCATGCTTTTTAAGACCTCTGCCATCTTGTTAAACAAAGCTTTTTCAGGACCTTGAACAGGGTTCATAGCCTCAATGCCAGAATTGTAATTAGCAATATCCTCGTTGGCTTTTTTGAAAAATCCCTTTACTTTTTCACCAGCTTTTTGCAAAGGAGTTTTATTTTTTTCTTGTGTTTCTTTTTTTAGTTGTTCGTCAAATGCCTTCATTTCTTTTTCTTCAAATTCTCTGATGCTGTCTTTGAATTCTTGATTAGCTTTTTTTGCCTCAGGTGAAAGTTTAGGTCTTACAACATGATTAGCAGGGGAGTTGCGAAGAATTGCATCAGTTTCTTTTTGGCTTTCTTCTCTTAATCTTTTTGATGTTCTTGATGACATTTTTTTATCCTTAAATTAAGTTAATGTTTTAACTAACAACAAATATAATATAGCACAAAATTTTTAAAAAAGAAACTTTTTTGTCTAAAATGGATTTAATAAAGGGTAAGACCGTTCAACTTTAAAGAAAGATCCGTTACCATCTTTATTAGGATTGCTAGAAAAAAGACAAAAATAACAAACTTTAAAATCTCTTGATTTAAAAAGATTATTGTACATTATATATTCGTTTACTTTCTCAGGGTTTGCATTGTTAAATTTTGCAACCTTAACATGAGCGTGAAATTTTCTTACATCTTTTGCAATTCCTGCTCTTGATACTGCTTTTTCAACTTTGTCGTTAAGCCCGTCAAGTACATGGAAATTATTAACACCAAGCCACATATTCCTTAAATAACTGCCTGTTTTAAAAGTGCCAAGCGTGGTCAAAGCAAGGTTAAAACTGTCATATTTAACGGTTTCAAGCTCTTGATGAACTCGGTAAGCATCATCTTCGGTAACATTTCCAATAAACCTTAAAACAAGGTGATAATTTTCTTTGTCGATCCATCTAGTATTAGGAATTCCACCTCGCAAAGAATAAACATGGTCTCTTACATCGTTTGGAATATCAAGTCCCACAAAAAGCCTTATCATTTTTTCACCTCGACTTTATTTATTTTTTCATCTTTTATGATAACATTTTTTTTATTAGATTTGACGGTACTTTTTTTATTTTTATTAATCGTTGGTTCTTTTGAACTATTTTTTTTAGAAGCTCGATATTTTTTGTTTATTTTTCTCCATTCAGACACTTTTTTAGAATGGTCTTTATAATTTTTTGTAAAAACATGACCGCCAGTTCCGTCAGCAACAAAGAACAAATATTCGGTTTCGGCTGGATTTAATACGGCATCAATTGCTTTTTTCCCAGGATTACAAATCGGAGAAGGTGGAAGACCTTTATTAACATAAGTGTTATAAGGATTATCAATTTTCAAATCAGCTAAGGTTAAAAGTCGATTTAATACGGCTGTTCCATTGCTAACTGCATAAATCACAGTTGGATCAGCTTGTAACTTCATGTCGATTTTAAGACGGTTTATGTAAACCGAAGCAACTTCTGGATATTCAGAAGGTATAGAAGTTTCTCGTTCAACGATGGAAGCAAGTGTTAAGGCTTCTTCTTTTGTGGTAAAAGGAAGGTTTGAAACTCTTTTATCCCAAACTGTATCAATGTATGTTGCCATACTTTCTTTAATTCGATTAAATATTTCTTTTTTCTTTACACCGTAATGGTAATGATAAGTTTCAGGCATAAGTTCGCCTTCATTTGGTATGTCGGTTATATCATCGCCGATTAAAGAAGGGGTA
>JAKJEU010000005.1 GCA_022705265.1 Pseudomonadota bacterium
TACTTTTTCTTCGTCTTCTACTGTTAAAACAGGAACAATTCCAAGTTGTTCAATTTTTTGTAAAATCATATTTTTAAGCTCCGTTCAAAGTTAACCATTTTTCTTCAAGTTCGTTTAATTTTTCAATCGTGTTTGCATATTCCGCCTGTATCTTATCATTATAAGATATTGAAAGCTTTTCTTCTAGCATTGTTTTTAATTTTTCTAATTCTTCGATTTCTTTTTCAACCTTTGAAATAGTGTTTTTAGGCAAGGATTTAGGTTTTATTTTAACCTCTTTTTTCACCTTTTCCTTTTTTTCTTCATCATCATTGCGGTTTAAAATAATCTCTTTGTAATCGTCAATGCTTCCTTCAAATTCCTTGCAAGAACCGTTTTCAACTAACCAAAGACGATCTGATACAAGTTCTATCATGCTTAAATCGTGGGTGATAAGGATAACGGCGCCTTCGTAATTGTTCAAAGCTTCGGTTAAGGCTTCTCTTGAATCAATGTCAAGGTGGTTTGTTGGTTCGTCAAGGATAAGGATATGAGGAGCATCTTTTGTAATGATTGATAATTCAAGTCTTGCTTTTTCTCCACCAGAAAGATTTTTTACCAAAGTTACCGCTTTTTCCGCTTGTAAACCAAATCGTCCAAGATGGTTTCTTACCTCTGTTTCCTTTGCTTTTGGCATAAGAGAAGACAAAATTTCATATGGAGTTTTTTCAACATCCAAAAATTCAATCATATGTTGAGCAAAATAAGCAACTTTAAGTTTGTTTGATTTATCCATTTCCCCAGATAATAATTGCAAATTGTCGGATAAAACCTTTGCCAAAGTTGATTTACCATTACCGTTTGCACCGATTATAGCAATGCGGTCATCTTGGTCAAGTCTTAGGTTTATGTTTCTTATGATAACTTTTTCGCCATATCCTGCGTTTGCTTTTGACAAAGTTAAAAGCGGAGGAGGAAGTGGGAGAGGGGACGGAAAATCAAAACTTATGCTGAAATCTTTTGGCAAAGTTGGTGCGTCGCCAAGTTTTTCAAGCATTTTAATTCTTGATTGAGCTTGTTTTGCTTTGCTTGCCTTATATCTGAAACGGTCGATAAAAGATTGAAGATGCTTTCGTTTGGTTTCAAATTTCAAAGCCTCTGATTGCAATAATTCCAATTTTAAAGCTTTGTTTTTTATATAAGAATCGTAATTACCACCATAAGTTTCGATTTTTAAATTTTCGATACTTATTATTTTGTTGCAAATGTCGTTAAGAATGTTTTTATCGTGGCTGATGATTACTGTGGTTGTTGGATTTCTTTTCATAAAATTGGTAAACCAAACAGTGGTTTCAAGGTCAAGATGGTTTGTCGGTTCGTCAAGCAATAATAAGTCGGCTCTTTGAAATAAAGTTCCTGCTAACGAGGCTCTTACTCTCCAACCACCTGAAAATTCGGATAATTTTTTTGATTGGTCTTCAAAACTGAAACCAAGTCCTGATAAAATTTTCCCAGCCCGAGCGGTCGCAGAACCAGCCTCAATCGCGTTTAATTGTTCGTAAATTTCACTTAATTTTAACGGGTCGGTTTCGTTTTTAAGCTTTTCGTTAAGTGTTGTTAATTCTTTATCCTTGCTTAAAACAAAATCGATTAAATTTAATTCGGTGTCATCAATTTCTTGTTCTTGGGTTAATATTTTTAAACTGTTATTTTTCTTAATTTCACCGCTGTCAAGAGCAATGTTGCCCAATATAAGATTAAAAAGCGTGGTTTTACCAGAGCCGTTAAGCCCCACAAATCCAATTTTTTGTCCTTTTGAAATTGAAACACAAGCATTGTCAAAAATAACCCTTTGACCTATGCGATAACTTAGGTTTTCTATATCTATCATCTTTTTTAATTAATTGCTTTTTATTCGTTAATTTGTTAATTTCGATTATATCCATAAAATATTTTTAAGGAAAGAACAAATAAAATGAAGAAGATTTTTTTATCATTATTAATAATAGGAGCTTTTATAATGGGCGATGTTAAGGCAGAAGCCAAAGATTTAGAAAATACAATTTTATTGCAATTAAAGGACGGAGTCGTGGAAATTGAAATGTTCCCTGATGTTGCTCCTAATCATGTTGCAAGAATTAAACAACTCGTAAGACAAAAGTTTTATGACGGACTTAAATTCCACAGAGTAATCGAAGGTTTTATGGCTCAAACTGGCGATCCTGATGGAAATGGAACTGGTGGTTCTGGTAAATTTTTGAACGCTGAATTTAATAAAATGCCTCATAAAAGGGGTACGGTTTCTATGGCAAGAGCTATGAACCCTAATAGTGCGGATAGCCAATTTTTCATTTGTTTTGAAAATGCAAATTTCTTAGACGGTCAATATACAGTTTGGGGTCAAGTTGTAAGCGGTATGGAATTTGTTGATAAAATTAAAAAAGGTGACGAAAGAAATAATGGTTCTGTTGTCAACCCTGATAAAATTATCACTATGAGAGTCGCTGCTGATGTGAAATAATTGTTGGCAGGTTTTCAATAATTAAAAAGAGGGGTAAATTTATTATCCCTCTTTTTTTATTAACTTGTTTTTTATTTATTTTATAAAGTGTGTTGTGGAGCCATCATTCTTATTCTGATTGAATTTTTCATTCTTACCTTTTTAGGTGTGATAGCATCAGAAATAGTTTTTGATTTTTCAGCAATAACTTTAACGCTTTGTAAACCAGAACGCAAAGGAGTAATGTTATTAAATTTATTTGTTTTGTTATCAACATTATTATCGTTGATTTTCTTTAAATCATCCTGTCTTTTTTTAATTACAGCATTCTTTAAAATTGCAATATTAGGCAAAACAATATTTTTTGTTTTATATTGTTCATAAACTTTAAGTCTAGCTTTTCTTCTTTGAAGAGCTAAGGCTTGAACTTTTTTCAATCCGGTTTGTATTTGTCTTATACTGATTGTTCTTGCCATTTTTATCACCTTAAATAAAATAGTGTATCTGTTAATGATAACTTAAACTTTAATTAATTTCAAGTTTAATGCTTATCTTCCTTGGTTATTTTTTGCTCTTTCAATTGCATATCTCATCGCCGTTTTTTCTTTGGTATCAAATTTATCTTTTTTTATTTCATCATAATTTGAAAATACTCCGATTTTGCTTGGTTCAAAATCGTTGTTTTGAGTTCTTTGTTTAATATCAGCCGAAACATCAGAAGCCTCTTTTATAGCTTTGCTTAATAATTCTTCGCTGGACAAAGGCTTATGTTCTTTGCCAACTTGTTTTAATAATTCAGCCTTTTTTTCAATATTTTTATCAGTAAGATAAACAGGGCCGACAGGCCATGCAATATACATAGTCATAGTTTTATTATTGTTTTTAAGATAAATCCCGAAATCATGTTCGTTAAATGGTCTATCGCTGTCTCTATTTGCTTTTGGTTCTACTTTTGCTTTTGCTTCGTTGATTTGTTTATCCATAAAAGCATGGAAAAAGTCATCGCCACTTTCTTCACCTTCTTTTACAAGTAGGAGGTTTGATGGGTGGTTGTGTTTAATCCCCAATTTTTCGGTAAAAAACCTTGGAAATTTATGATGAACGGTGTAACCATTAGGTGTAACGCCTTTTTCCTTCATGGTTTTTATTTGTTCGTCGCTCATGCCTTTTGCTTTGAGGTCGATGATGGTGTTTTCATCGCTTGCAATTTGTTTAACAAATAAATTTCTTGCAGAATATTTTTCGATTTTAGCACCAATAGCATTAAATTCCTTTTGGAATTCGTTGCTTATCATTTCTCTTATTTTGTCTTTTTTCTCGTAACTTACTAAACTTTTTCCTGTTTTTTGGTCAACAAAGGCATAATTTAAAAAGTCGTCAGTAGTTATTCCTTTATATTGAGGCTTAGACAATACAGAGCTAAGCTTTTTCATGTGGTTTCTTTTGATATGTTTTACGGCGCTTGAAGTGCTGTATTCCGACAAAATTCTCATTTTTTCGTTTTTATTGACATTAAGACCGATTTCAAATTTTATATAAGCGGTGTCGTTATGTTTTTTTACGATATCCTCATAAGAAACATTTTTTAAAATTTCACCAAGTTTTTCAACATTATAGTTTAAGTAAGAATCGGTAATCTTGTCAGGAGCCGAGCTAGGAGTCGGATTTTGGTTTTCATTAGGTAGATTTGGAACATTTCCATTACCAAACCTTTTATCGCCAGCATATTTTTGGGTGATGGTTTCGGTATATTGAATAAGTTTTCTTCGTCCCGAACGGTTATTTATACCGGTATTATTTGAATTAAAGTTATTATGTATAGCAACCTCGCTTTCTTTGATTCTGGGACGATATATATTTAGTATATAATAATACTATATTTTATTATTTTCAACATAATTTTAGACAAAAATCACATAGCTATTTGACTTTTTATTCTTGCCATATTAAAGTTACCTAATTGAGGTAATTTGATATGTGCATTTTTAAGATTTAAATTTTGTTTTTTAAGACGAACTTTGTATGAAGGTAATATTTCCGAAGCCTCATTATTTGTGGTTTTTATTTTATTTATTACGGAATTTGAATATTCTTCACCTTTGCTTTTCTTTATTTCTGCAAATATTGGTTCTTGTTCTTTTGTTAAATAAACATTGCCGTTTAGCCAAGGAATAGTTATTTTGAATTTTTTACCAGTTTTTTCAAGATATTTAGCAAGGTCAGTCATATTGCTTAAACCTGCTTTTTCGGATTTATTAAGTCTTTCAATTTCTTCGTTAACTTGTTTATCCATAAAACGGTGGACATCATCATCACCTCGTTCTTGTGTTTCGTTAACAAGGGTAAGATTTTTAAAATTATTGTAATCAGCACCCATTTCGTCTTTAAAAGCTCGTGGAAACTTATGATGTACCGACCAACCGTTAGGAGTTATTCCTTTTTCCTTCATCTTTTTGATTTCTTTTTCGGAAAAGCCCTTAGCCATAAGTTCATCATGGCAAGTTTCGCCAATAAATTTTATAAATTGAGAGCGTTTATGTGATGAAAATTCTTTTTTTGTTTTATGGTGCAAGCTTATCTCAAACTCGACAAGAGTGTAATTGTTTAAAGTTGATAAAATTTTTGCATATTCAGGGTCGTTTTCAATTCCTTTTTTAGGAGGGATATAAGGAGTTTGGCTTATAATTGTTTTTGCAGTATCTTTCGTATATCCAAGTTTTACATCAGAATATTTGATAGGGGCAGGGAGAGTTTTATTCGTCTCTTTTTTCTTTGACGAATTCTTTTTCGCAGGGTACTTTGAATAAGAACCAAAATCATCTAATCCAATTAAATCAGTTGCCATAATAATATCTCCCATATTTTTTAAGAGTAATATTTAAATATATAATATCACTTTGAAAAATAAAAACAATAAAAATATAGACAAAAGAAAATAAAAAAATTGACGAAAATAGATTATGCCTTTTGCTTTATTTGAATTTCAATAATATCTTGTTAATTTTTTATTAAGAATATAATATGTGATTTATGGAAATATTACTTAATTTTGGAATGTATGAATATATATTTATCTCAGCAATTTTATTAATTTGCTGTGGTGTTTTTTTTGCACTTTATTTAAAATATAAAAGGATTTTAAGCCAAAATATTTTTTACGAAAAATTGGTGGAATACGGCGGGCTTTGTTATTTCGTATTTTATAACAATGGTTTTGAATGTTCGAAACAACTTGCTCTTTTACTTACTCTTGAAAAGGGAATTTCTTCGTCTTTTGAGGATGTTTTAAGCCGATTTAATGATGTTGATGGTGTTTTGCTTACAAACGCAAGTAGCGGTGATAATATTTCGCTTGAAATTAAAACAAAGGGCGATGTTTGGTTAAGGATAAAATCAAGAATTTTTTATAATGATAATGACGAGATTTTTGCAAGAGTTTTATATTTTGAAAATATAACCTCTGATAAGGCGGTTTTTGATGAAATTTCAGATTTTGGGAAACAAAAACTAGGTGAAAGCCAAATATTACAAGGTGCTATTGATGTGATTCCTTATCCTGTATTTATAAGGGACGAAAATCTTAATATAATATATTGTAACGAATATTATGTAAAATCGACGGGGGCTTTGAATAAAAGACGAGCTATAACCAGCAAAACCGAGCCTTTAAGCGGTGAAGGAGTGATGGAGGCAAGATCTTTGTCCGCAGCGGTAAGAAAGTCAAAAGCAATGTTGAAAAGACTTTGTAAAGGGCTTGGCGAAAGCGGTTACGAAGAAAAAATTATAACTGAGGTTCCGTTTTCATATGAAGAAAAGCTTTATACTCTTGGATATTTTGATAATGAAAATGATGTTAATGATTTTGATAAGCTTGGTGATGATGTTTATTTAAAAGTTTTGGATTTGCAAAATGTTGGTTTTGCTTATTTTACTGATGATTTATCCATTCAAAATTATAATGAAACCTTTATGTCTTTGTGGCAGTTTGAAGAGGATTTTTTAAAACAAAAGCCTTCTTATGTAAATGTTTTAGAAAAACTTTATAATAAAAAAACTATGCCTTTGTCAAAGTCTTTTGAAGAGATGAAAAAAAATGATTTGGAAATGTTTAAAAACAAAGGAATGTATGTTGACCAAATTGTGCTTTCTAATGGTGCTCATATAAATCGTATTTTCATAAATAATATAAAGAAGGGGATTGTCATAATTTATAAAGATATTACCGAAGAATTGATAAATAAAAAACAATTAGCAAGCAATGAAAATAATATTAGTTTGTCGGTAATTAATAATTTAAACGAAGGTATTGCTATTTTTGGCGCTAATAAAACGCTTAAAATATATAACGATGCTTTTGTTAATCTTTGGAAAATGGATAAAGACTTTTTGGAAAGTTCTCCTTTGGTTACCGAGGTTTTTGAACATAAAAAGAATTTTTTCACCGAACATGGCAATTGGCACAAAGCAAGGGAAAGTTTGCTTTCCGTTATTGACGGTGAAAGCATTATTGTCGAACTTGGCCTTAATAAGGCTTATGAGATTTCGGGAACTTTGCTTAAAGATGGCGGAATTATGATTACTTATAATGATATTTCTGATGTGATGATTGAAAAGAATAAAAGTTTGGAATTAAAGCAAAGTCTTGATATCAGAAATAAGTTATTGTCGGAATTTGTTTTTGAAACCAAAAATTCGATAAAAAAGAATATTGCTTTTTTAAATAATTTTAATTACGACTTAAAGCTTGAAGGCGAAAAGAGTAAAATGCTACTTTCCATGGTAGAAGAGCTTTCAAAATTAAGGGATAATATTTCTTCGACAATTGATTTGGTCAATATTGATGCTTCTTTTTCCTATGTTACGCCAGAGGTTGTTGATGTAAAAAATCTTATGTTGTCGGTTTTTGATTTTGTAAAGGCAAGGATTAATCAAAAGCAAATAGATGTTGATTTTAATTGTCCAAGTAATATTGATTGGATAACCATTGATGAAAAGCAAATAAAACATCTTTTGTTGTTCATATTTGATAGCATAATCACAAATGTATATAACAATGCAAAAGTAATTATAGGTATTTCAAAAATAAGAAAAAGCGACATAGCAGAGGTTAATCAAGGATATCTTAAAGACGAACTTTATCTTGTTATATCTTTTGATATAAGAGGTGATTTTATAAAAGAAAGTTTTGACATTAATAATTTAAAACAAGTAACCAATGCTTTTGGCGTAAATAATATTATTGTTAAAAAGATATTAAAAACTTTTGAAGGGTTTTTTATTGAAGAAAAAAATTCTTTAAAAATCTGTCTTCCATATCATAAATAACTTATCCGATAAGCAAGTTTGGGTTTATCGCAATTGGAGGATAGTTTTCAGGAGAAATAAGAATTTTGTTTGGAAGTTCTTTTATTATCCAATTTCGTTTTTTTGCATTGGTTATAAGCGCTTTTGGGGAAAAGGCGTTAAAGCCATCAAGATGAGTTTTATAACTTCCACCTTCTGCCCAAAACATTATTTCTTTTATTAAATCCTCGTCCTTAAATTTATTTAAAGCGTGTTGTTGGTAATAATCAATAACGGTAAGAAGTCCGTCGCTTCCCAAAGGGTCTTTTAAATTCATTAAATCAATTTGAGCCTTTAATTCGGTTATATTTTTTACTTTGTCAAACAAAAAAGCACACAAAGAAATTGCATCGTTTTTATCTAATTTCATTTCTTTTATCCCTAAAATTTTCACAACTTTTATAATATTTTTACATAAAAAACATAAAATTGCACCTATAAAATTATATTATCTTACCAGTATATGACAAAAGCCATATATAGTTATTTCCATAAATTTGTTACAATAAAAAATAGTAATAAAGTAAGCGATTCTAGATAAAAGAAAAGGTAAGGGATTTTAATGTATGGAAGAGCCGGAAATTTAATCGTAATTAACGGGCTTGTGGCATGTGGAAGAAGTGGTTTAATAAAAAATTTAGAAGAAAAATTTAAAACATACTCAATTCCATCAGCACATTCTTTGGCGGTTAAAACTTCTCCTGAAATATATTCGTCTAAGGAAGATTTTGTTGCAAAACAACAATACTATGTTGAACTTGATAAAAAAGTGGCATTAATGGCAAGTGTGGCTTTAAGAGACCATAAATGTGTTATAATGGATTGCAATTATGTTGCGTCACTTGCGTATGACTATGCTTTGTTTAAAGAAAACAAGAATATGGAAGTTTTTAAATGGATAATTGATGCTTATATTGATGCAATCGAAAGTTTGGAATTAGTTATACCTGATTTATATGTATTTCTTGATGTTTCAAATGAGATGAGAAAGAAAAGAAGTGAAACTTTACCTTACTTCGATGAGTCTCAAAGACATTTTGATGAAGAGTTTTCAAAAAATGCTAAATATATCCATGATGAAATTATGAAGCTTACGAATTCTTTGGTCATTAATTATGAAAAAGAAATAAGCCCCGAACGCATTTTTGCGAAAATCGAGGCTTGTTTAAGAAATAAGGCTTATGATTATTCTTTGGAAAGAAAGAAAATAGTCAATTTTTTAAAATCTTTGGCTTAAATAAATTGTCTAAGTTCCATCCATCTGTCTTTATTAGGAGCAACAAAAAGCACTCCTTCAACAGGGTATGGTTTGTATTGTTCCCCGTTAATAAGAGATGAATACCCACCAGCTTCACGGTGCAACATAACACCAGCAGCATGATCCCAAGGCTTAATTGGTTTGGTTGAAAATACACCTAAATTTGCTTTGCCTTCTGCTAAATGTTGGTAAGCAATCGCGGCACTTCTTGTCCAATAAGCACTCCCAATTTCTTTTCTTAAATTTTCATACTTTCCGCCAGTAATAGCAAGCAAAGAGGAAATTTTATCAGCATCTTTTACATGTAATCTTTGACCGTTTTTATAAGCACCAGAATGAAGTTCCCCAACCACCATTTCATCACTTGCGGGAGCATAAATAAACCCAGCCAAAGTTTCCATATTTTTTACCAAAGAAACGATAACGCCAAAGGTTTCCTTACCTTCTTTAAAAGAATTTGTGCCATCAACTGGGTCGATAATCCAAACATAATTAGGTTCTTTTAATCTTTCATAAACATTAGGGTCGATAAAGGTTTCTTCTTCTCCAACGACAAGAGAGCCTTTAAGATAATCGGTTAAGCGAGCTTTTAAAGCTTTTTCACTCATTTTATCAGCGATGGTAACAAGGTCAGTAGGGCTTGTTTTTTGCTCAATGTCACTTTCTTTAAGGTTTCTAAATCTTGGTAAAATTTCTTCTTTTGCAACTTCCTTAATTATTTTTGCAATATCGTCTATATTAATCGTCTGTGTCATTTAAAGCTTCCCATCTTTTCAAATTGTCGTTTGACAATCTTACATTAATTATGGTCTCGTCTTCAAGTATCTTTTTTGACAAAACTGTACCGTTGCGATAAAGCCAAGCTATTTTATATCCTTGATGAGATGGGAGTTTAATTTCGCATTCATTCTTACCAATAGACAAAGAATGTTCAATCACAGCCAAAAGATTTTCAACCCCTTCGCCGGTTAAGGCGGAAACACCACAACAATCCTCACTGTTTAAAGGGCGATAATCAAGAAGGTCAATTTTATTTAAAACTTCGATTGGTTCTTTTTCAACTTCAAGCTCTTTTAAAACTGCTAAAACATCATCTTTTTGAGCGGCGGTTTCTTCGTTTGCAAGGTCTCTTACATGCAATATAACATCGGCGTTTATAACTTCTTCCAAAGTTGCGGAAAAGGCAGCAATCAAAGAATGGGGAAGGTCAGAAATAAATCCCACAGTATCAGAAAGAATAACCCGAGAACCAAGCGGTAAGCGAAGTTCCCTCATGGTTGGGTCAAGTGTTGCAAAAAGTTGGTCTTTTGCATAAACTTCTGATTTTGTAAGATAATTGAATAAAGTAGATTTTCCCGCATTGGTATAGCCCACCAAAGCAACAACAGGATAAGGAACTTTATCTCTTGATTTGCGGTGTAAATATCTTGTTTGTTTTACTTTTTCAAGGTCTTTTTTGATTTTGATAATCTTATCATCAATGATACGACGGTCCAGTTCGACTTGCTTTTCACCAGGTCCACCAAGGAAGCCACCACCACCTCTTTGTCTTTCAAGATGGGTCCAGCTTCGAACCAGACGGCTTCGTTGATAAGTTAAATGAGCGAGTTCAACTTGTAAAACACCTTCTTTTGTTTTTGCCCTCTTACCGAAAATTTCCAAAATCAAAGCGGTTCGGTCGATAACCTTCATATTAAGAACTTTTTCAAGGTTTCTTTGTTGAACCGGTGATAAAGCACAATCCATAATCACAAGCCCAGCATCTTCTCCTGCAATTTCTTTTATTTTATCAACACCGCCAAGAGAAATAAAAGTAGCAGGCGAAATATTTGATACATTTACGATTAATTTTCCAATAACCTCAATATCCAAAGATAAGGCAAGGTTATATGCTTCAAAAAGCCGTGCTTCTTTATTTCTTTTGTATGTTAAATTTTTAACATCAGGGCAGACAACAATAGCTTTAATCATTTATTCGCCATCATTATCAAAACCAGGCATTGGAATTGATGGCAATATAGTTGATATAGAATTTTTATATATCATTTGGCTTAACCCATCTCTTCTTAAAATTATGGTAAAAGTGTCAAAGCTTGTGATAATGCCTTGTAACTTTATTCCCATGACTAAATAAATAGTTACAGGTATCTTATTTTTTTTCAAAGTGTTTAAAAACACATCTTGTGAGTTGTTTGTGAAATTTTTTTCGTTCATGTTTTTTCTTTCTTATGTTTTTTATTATTTAAAAATATTCAACGCTTACGGAAATCATTCTTTCCAAAGCTTTTATGTCTTTTGTTTCTACAAATATAACAATAGTATCATCAATTTCAATGGTTAAATTATTGTCAAAATTTATAATTTTATCGTCCCTTATCAAAGCCCCAATAATAGCGGATTTTGGGAGTTTAAGTTCTTTTATCGTTTGTCCAGCGATTTTAGAAGTTTCAAGAACTTTTACCTCTAAAAGCTCGAAAATTTCAGAGTTTAGAGAGTAAGCCGAAGATATACTTCCTTTTCTTATATGTTGTAATATGGTGGATACAGTAATTGCATTAGGGTCGATAATAACATCAACGCCAAGATTACTTACCAACGAGCTGTAAATTTGTTTATTAATCAAGGAAATGGTTTGAATTTGGTCTTTTCCAACTTTTTTGGCCAAAAGCGAGGATAAAATATTGTCTTCGTCTTCGCTTGTGGTTCCAATGACCATATCCATGTTTTTAATTCCGATTTCTTCTAAGATATCAGGGTTTAAAACATCACCATAAATGACTTCGATACCTTTGTCATTAAAAGCAATAGCAAGGTCGGTGGCACGGTCTTTATCTCTTTCAATCAATTTGACATTGTTAATGGTTTCGTCATTTGCAATCATTTCAGCCAATATTTCGGAAACTTTTCCACCTCCAAATATTGCTACTTTGTGAGTTTCTTTAACATCAACACCAAAAGCATTTAATGCTCTACCTACTTCATCGGATTTCACAACCATATAAACATTATCGCCTGCCATAATCATTTGTTCAGGATTAATTGGAATTGATTTTCCGTTTCTTATAATTCCGGTAATTGTCATGTTTAAGGTTGGAAAAAGTTCAATTATTTGTTTTATTTGAGTATGAACAACAGGGCAACCTTCGACGCATTTTACCCCCAAAGCAATAATTTTGCCTTCTGCGACATGAATTGCTTCAAAAGCGCCTGGAATAGCAATATTTCGAATAATTGCTTTTGCAATTTCAAGTTCAGGAGAAATAACATAATCGATTGCTTTTATATTTTTATAAAAACTTATTATGCGCTCATCAAGATATTCCTTGGTTTTGATACGGCAAATTTTTAAAGGCACTTTGAAAAGAACCGAGGCAATTTCGCAAATCATAATGTTAAGTTCATCGCTTCCTGTTACGGCGATAATCATATCGGCATCATTTGCATTTGCTTGCTCCAAAATGTCAGGATGGCTTGGCACTCCTTCAATGGTTTTAATATCCATATTTTCGTTTATAATACTTAAAGCTTCTTTGTTATTGTCAATTAAGGTTACATCATTTTCTTGGGCAGAAAGATATTTAGCAATAGCCTTTCCAACCTCGCCAGAACCACATATTAATATTTTCATTTTTCTAAATTAACTCCTAATTGTTTTAATTTTCGGTGAAGAGCGGTTCGCTCCATTCCGATAAATTTTGCAGTTTGTGAAATATTTTTTTCAAATCGTGCAATTTGAGCGGTTAAATACTCTTTTTCAAATACATCTTTTGCATCCTTTAAGGGCAAAGAAATTATAGAGCATATGTCAAAAGGATTTTGTATATCTCCCTTGCGATTTGTTATTTCGTTTGGAAGAATATTTATATCAATTTTGCCATTGCTTATTTCATCGGCATGCATAATTGCAATCCATTCCATAGTATTTTTTAATTGTCTTATATTCCCTGGCCATGAATAACTTCGTAAAGCAAGAATGGCCTCGGTCGTAAATTCCAAATCTTTCCCAGCAAAAGATTTCATAAAATAAGGGCAAAGAACATCAATATCTTCTCTTCTTTCTTTTAAGGGTATAGTTTCAATAGGCACAACATTAAGGCGGTAATACAAATCTTCTCTTAAATTGCCGTTGCTTATTTCTTCTTTTAAATTTTTATTAGAGGTTGCAATAATTCTTATATTTGAAAAGCTATCTTGAATGAATTTTACGAGCATTCCTTGGGTTTTTAAGGATAAATCAGCAATTTCATCGATTAATACAGTCCCTTGATTTGCTTTTTCAATTATTCCAAGGTTGTCTTTTGAACCGAATATTTTTTCTTCAAAATTTTCAAAGGTAAGGTTAGAAGAATCAAGCGTTATAAAGGGTTTATCTTTTCTTTCCGATTTTTTGTGGATATTTCTTGCGATAATTTCTTTGCCACTTCCAGCAGGGCCAGTAATTAAAACCCGAGAATTAGTTGAGGCAACCTTTACAATTAATTGTTTAAGGTTGTTTACATAAAAAGATTTACCAATTAGATGAATGTCCGAGGTTGCAACTTGGCTTTGTTTAAGTTCAAAATTTTCCCGCCTTAATATAAAAGTTTCCAAAGCTCGATTAATTACAATCAAAAGATGGGAAGCCTTGAAAGGTTTTTCAATAAAATCATAAGCCCCGTTTTTAATCGCATTAACCGCAGTTTCAACATTACCATGACCACTTATGATAATTACAGGAATATCAGAATATTTTGTTTTAAAAATGTTTAAAAGCTTCATGCCGTCATTGTCGTTATCAAGCCACATATCAAGCAATATTAAGGAAGGCTTTTTTTCTTCCACCTTTATCAAAGCACTTTCGATATTATAAGCCTCGCTGACATCATAACCTTCGTCGGTTAATATGCCTTTTATAAGCATTCTGATATCTTTTTCGTCATCAACTATTAAAATATTTCTCATTCTTTATTATTCTTTGTTATCGTTATGAGGTATTGTAATTGTAACCAAGGTGTTATTATTATCAAGTCCTTTTATATCAAAAATTCCGTTATGATCTTCTATGATTTTTTTGACAATAGCAAGCCCAAGACCTGTACCCTTTACTTTGGTAGTATAATAAGGTTCAGAGATTTGGTCAAGAGATTGATTTTTAAGTCCAATTCCATTGTCTTCAATGCTTATTATTACGGCATTTTCATTATTTTCCAATCTTGTAATTATTTCGCCGTTGTTATTTTGTTTTTCAATGATTGCTTCATAAGCGTTTTTATAAATATTGTTAAAAAGAAGATTCATTTGAGATTCATCGCATTTTAAACGCACGCTTTCATCACTTGTTATTATTTCATATTTTATATTGGAATTAGCAGTTTTATGCAAAAACATATTTTGAATTAATATGTTTTTTATATTAACCAATTTCATAACAGGATTAGGCATTCTTGAAAAAGCCGAAAATTCATCGACCATTTTTCCGATATTCTCGACCTGATTTATTATTGTATCCACGCAAGTTATAAAAGTTTCTTTGTCATTTTCGATTTGTTTTAAATATTTATTTTTAAGTCGTTCAGCAGAAAGGCTTATCGGAGTTAAAGGATTTTTAATTTCATGAGCAATTCTTCTTGCGACATCGGACCAAGCAGCTTTTCTTTGAGCGGTTTGAAGAGGTGTAATGTCATCAAAAGTATAAACATATCCATAAATATCCTCACCAGAATACTCTGAGGCAAGATTAACTGTAAAGGTTTTAATTTTTTTACCAGTTTCAAGTTTAATATATTTTTGAACACTGGAAGAGTTTGAATTTTTTATTTCTTCAAAAACTTCTTTAAAACTTGGAACAATTTTTGAAAGATTTTGGTCTTTAAAAAGGTTTAAATCAATTTCAATCAGAGTACAGGCGGAAAAATTAGAAATTTTAATATTATTATCTTTGTCAACTGAAATAACACCAGCCGAAACACCTTTTAAAACAGCTTCGATAAAGCGTCTTCTTGCGTCAAGTTTGTTGTTTTTTGATATTAAATCAGCTCTTTGAGTGGTGATATCATGGCTCATGCGGTTAAAAGTACGGTTTAAAACGCCGATTTCATCACCAGAATGAAGTTCGGGAACTTTTACATTTGTTTTACCTTCTCTTATTTGTTCCGAAGCATTAATCAAGGAAACAATTGGTTTGGTAAGTTGAATTGAAAAGTTAATGCCTGCCCAAATTGCAACAAGAACAAGTAAAAGAGCAATAATAATAAATATGGCATAAAAGGTAACTTCAATTTCAAAGCGTTTTGATTCTAAAAATTCATATTTTGATACGGCTTCTTTTGCTCTTTCGATATGTTTTATTATCTCTGGTGATACAAATTTTCCAATCAATATATATAAATCTTGACTTACACCTAACCGTAATAAGGCTCGCAATCTGTCCGAGGATTGATTAGTTATTATTGCCACTCCGCCATTATCAGCATCATTTAAAGCCCAAAAAGGAATTTCTTCAAAAGCAAGGGAAAGTACATATCCAGTTTTTGCAATAACCTTGCCAGTTTTATTAAAAATAACAATTTCATCAAGGTTTTTTTCCATCGCTTGGATTGCAAGGATTGAATTTATAACTTTTGATTTTTCGGAAATGGCATCCCAATTTCGTAAAAGGTCGGAATTTATTGCAAGAATATCTTTTGCAAGGTATTGGCGGTGTTCTTTTGCATAAGTTTCGGCAACATTTAAGGAATCTTTTACCGCAGTTTGCACTTGTTTTGAAAACCAAGATTGAAGCCCAATATTAAAAAATACGGCCGAAAAAGTAGCAACAAGAAAAGTAGGGGTTGCAGTAACCAAAGCAAATAAAATAACAAGCCTTATATGAAGTTTACTTCCAAAACCATTTTTATTTCGCTCTCCCCAAACGCTAAATATCTTTTTAATAATAAGAATAAGTACCGAGACCAATAAAACAAGGTCAATGTTTAACAAAATAATAAGATATTTGGTTTCTTTTGAAGGGAAAAATCCTGCAAAAAAGGAATAGGTCAAAACACAAGAAATAATCGAAGACAAGACAAGCAAAGTTCCAAAAAACTTTGACATATATGTTTTTTTAAAAAGCATAAGTATTTTAACAAAAAGCCTGTTCTTGATAAGATTAATCATTTTTATTAATCGCTTTCATTTTTCTTTTTGTTTTTAAGATATTCAAGTTTTTTTAATGCGTTGTTTTTAAGCACAGATACAGGAGTGCCATTTGGCCCCATAACAACCGCTTCAATTCCTGTTTTTGCATCAATTGCAATTGCTTTTACCACATTACCAAGAGGTATTATTTCAAAGTAAATTTCGTTATTGTCCATTTTATAAAATCTTTTTATTATTGTTTTTTAATCATTTTATATAAAAAGTTTTCTTTTATCTATTTAAAACTAAAAATAAATTTTAAATTAATGATAATTTTGTTTATTATGTTAGATATTAATGAAATTTTTGGAGATGATTAAAAAATGAATGAGGTTTTAGAGGCAAAGAAAATGGAAAAGGTAAAAGTTTATGACATAAACATGAAACCAACAGAACCTTATATAGCGACAAGAAAAGAAGTTCATAAATACGGTTTTTGGCACAAACATTTCGATTGTTGGATAGTAAGAAGAGACATAGACGATGATTATGTTATGTTTCAATTAAGATCAGATAGAAAAAGTGCCTTTAAAAATATGTTGGAAGTATCAGCTTCTGGGCATATTGAATCTCATGAAGAAGTAAAAGATGGAGTAAGAGAGTTAAAAGAAGAACTCGGTATCGATGTTGATTTTAAACATCTCCGCTTTTTGGGTGTTTTCAGGAATATTATGGATATCGAAGAAAATGGAAAAAAGGAAAGAGAGTTTTGCCATACCTATGCCTATGAATGTCCAGAACAAATAGAAGATTACAACCTTCAAAGAGAAGAAGTTACAGGAATGTATGAAATGAAAATATCCGAAGCGATAAAGTTTTTTGCAGGCGATTTAGAAAAAATTCAAATCAGAGGATATGTAAAAGGTTATCATAAATATGAAGAGGATATAAAAGTAATTTACCAAAAAGATATAAAAACGACTTTTGTTCCATATTTTGGGAATTATTATTTAAGAGTTGTATTGTCGTTAAAAAGATTTTTGGACGGTGAAAAATATATAGCTCTTTAAAACAAATAAAATATCCCTCTTAATTTTTTATATAAGAGGGATTTTTTATATTTTAAGCTAAGTTATACCTTATTTTCGTCACGAATAGTTTGTAAGAAATTACCAACTTCCATTCTTAACATTTCCCCTTGGCGAGAAAGACTATTTGCGGAATCTCTGACCTCGCCAGCACCACGACCAGCCTCTTGAACGGCTTGGTTAACACTTGCGATATTATGAGAAACTTCTTGGGTTCCAATGGCTGCTTGTTGAATATTTTTTGCAATTTCTTGGGTTGCACTTCCTTGTTGATCCACGGCTGCGGCAATCATTCCTGTGATATTGTTGATTTGAAGTATTGTTTCATTAATTCGCTTAATCGCTGCAACGGCTTCGTCGGTAATTCGTTGAACATCATTAATTTTGCTTGCTATTTCTTCGGTTGCTCTTCCAGTTTGATTTGCCAAAGATTTAACTTCATTTGCAACCACGGCAAAACCTTTTCCTGCTTCACCGGCTCTTGCTGCCTCAATCGTAGCATTTAAAGCAAGTAAGTTAGTTTGGTCAGCAACATCTTTGATTAAGTTAACAATTTCACCAATTTTGTTCGCACTTTCAAGTAACATATCCATAGTTCCAGAAGTCGTTTCCGCCTCTCTTACTGCCTCGGTTGCAATTCTTGTGGATTCTGAAACTTGTCTTGAAATTTCGGATATAGAACTTGTAAGCTCTTCGGTAGCAGAAGCAACGGTTTGAACATTGGTTGCCGCTTCCTCAGACGCAGCAGAACCAGCAGTTGATTGTTGCATCGCTTGTTCCGCCATAGAAGCCAAAGAAGAAGTAGATTGCATTTCATGAGCCGCAGAGGCAAGAGCACTTACAATAGAGCCGACCTTAGCATCAAAATCATCAGCCATTTGAAGCATATCTTTTTTCCTTTGGATAAGTGCTTGTTCTTCGGCGATTATTTGTTCTTGTCTTAATTTTTCTTGTTCCAATCTCATTTGTTCTTGTTCATCGTGAAGACGGTTTTGTTCCTCTTGCATTTTATCAACTTTGATAGCATTTTCTTTGAAAATTAAGACTGCCTTTGCCATTTCGCCAAGTTCGTCTTTGAAATTAATGCCTGGAATATCAATGGTTTTGTTACCGCCAGCAAGTTTCATCATGGTTTCGGTAAGATTTTTTGTTGGTCTTGTAATGCCTTTTGTTATAAGGGTGGCTAATATCATACAGAAAACCAAAGTTAGTGATGAAATTATTGCCGAATTTCTGTTTGTGCTATCCGAAGTTTTTAATATGAAATCCAAACTGTTTACGGCGGAGTTATTGTATAAAGAAGTTATGTCTTTTATGGATTTTTCCACCAAAGTTTGAATGTTTTCGCATTTTACAATATAATCAACGGTAATTTCTTTCGTAAGATAAACGGCGTTATACATATCTTTTATAAAAACTTCTTCCATATTTGTTTTTATTTCTTCAAAAACCTTTTTATGAGGAGCGTGAGGTTCCTTTTGAATAGCTGTTTCGATGGATGCTATAAATTTTAATCTCAATTCTTTTGCTTTTTCCAAAGATACTTTTAATACAGGGTCCATGTAACTTATGGCAAGAGTTACATATTCTTTTGAATTTAATGCCACATCATTTAAAAGTTCAAGGCTTTCAAAATCGCCTTGTTGTTTGAACAAAGTGGCGGCATCTTCGATTAATTGTCTTTCCGTGATAAGCGATTGTTGTAGCTTATCAGACGCTTTTAACCTTTTTTCGTTTAAGGCAGTTAATTCATTGAAAAAAGTTTCGTAAGCACCAATGTTGGTTTTAAGAGTTTTAATAACCGTTATATTTTCAGGATTTCTTTCATTTTCTTCAATATTCTTAATTGTTTCATTAATTTCGCCCATGTTTCGTTCAAAACGAGGGATTAAATCTTTATTTCCAGTAAGGGAAAAAAGGTATATTATGCCTCTGATTCTGAAAAAATTTGTTTCGATTTTTGAGGCATTTGAATTATTTAAAGAAACAGAAGAATAGCTGTTTATTTCTGATTTTATATTAGTTAATCCAAGAAAACCTAAAACAGATATGCAAATAATTGCGATAAGAGCTACCATAAATCCAAAATATATACGGGAACCGATTTTAAATTTGCTCATTATATCCATAATACACTCCTTCAAAAAATTGTAAGGTTGATTTAAGACAGACAGCAAAAAATGTAGGGTTTAAAACTGTACGGTTATTTTTAAACTCATGCTAATTTAAAGTTATCACGATATATTTTGAATTATACATTAAAAAGCTTGTTTTTTCTATATGTTTTTGGATTTATTATGATTAGTTTCTAAATTAAGTATTAATTTATTGTGTGTAAGTTATTGTTTTTTCTTGTTAAATACATGAGTCGTATTTAATGGTTACACTTTTTTTACAAACAAATTAAATAGAACTTTTTATTATAAACAAATGTAGGGGTATATAGATATTTTGTCTATATTTTTGATTAGAATCGAGAAAATCTAATTTTGATTATTATTAACAGGCTTGTATTCTTTGCTTAATATTTCAGCAAGTTGTTTGTAACCTTGTTCCAAAGTTATTTTTTCAGATTTTAATTGAGCGATAAAGCTTTCAATCAGCGGATAATAAAACATGGATTCATCAACCTCAGGGTTTGAACCTTTTTTATAAGCACCAAGCCTTATAAGTTCGGCCATGTCTTCATAAGTGGAAAGGTATTTCCTTGCCTTGTTTACGATTTCGTTTTCCTCTTTTGAATTACACCCAGGCATAACACGGGAAATGCTTCTTAATATATTGATTGCGGGATAACGGTTTCTTTCGGCAATAAGTCTGTCAAGCACGATGTGTCCGTCTAAAATACCTCGAACCGCATCAGATATTGGTTCGTTATGGTCATCACCTTCGACTAAAACGGTAAAAAGCCCCGTAATTGCACCTTGTCCCATCATTCCTGGTCCCGCTCTTTCAAGTAATCGTGGAAGTTCAGCAAAAACAGAAGGAGTATATCCTTTTGTAGCAGGAGGTTCACCAGCAGAAAGGCTTATTTCACGATTAGCCATGGCAAATCTTGTGATACTGTCCATCATGCATAAAACTTCTCTTTTTTGGTCGCGGAAAAACTCGGACACAGTCATAGACATATAAGCGGCTTGTCTTCTCATCAGCGGGCTTTCATCGGAAGTTGCTACCACAACAATGCTTCGTTTCATTCCTTGTTCGCCAAGGTCGTCTTCGATGAATTCGCGTGCTTCTCTTCCTCGCTCTCCGATAAGCCCTAATATCGAAATATCAGCATCGGTATGTTTTGCAATCATGGACATCAAAGTTGATTTACCAACCCCAGAACCAGCAAAAATACCCATTCTTTGCCCCTTGCACATGGTAAGAAAGGTGTTTAAAGAACGAACCCCAAGGTCAATTTTTCCCCTT
The DNA here is from genome assembly GCA_022705265.1 of Pseudomonadota bacterium. Taxonomy (GTDB): domain Bacteria; phylum Pseudomonadota; class Alphaproteobacteria; order JAKJEU01; family JAKJEU01; genus JAKJEU01. Next base: position 20,681 of record JAKJEU010000005.1, read on the forward strand.
ACTCTGTTTCTTGAATGAGCAGGTG
>JAKJEU010000123.1 GCA_022705265.1 Pseudomonadota bacterium
ATCGAAGAAGATTTGGAAAATATCGTAAAGGATATTCCATCAAATAAGCTTGTTTTAATAACTCATGCTCCACCTTATAATACTGATTGTGATTACACAAAGTTAAAAGATGGTGGATTTGCTCATGTTGGAAGCAAGGCTATTTATAAAATAATTGAAAATAAACAACCTATTTTGACATTACATGGACATATTCATGATACAGTCCAAGTAACAGGAAATTTTCCATGTGAAATAGGAAAAACAATTTCATGCGCCGTAAGCAGCGATCACATAGGTGATAATCCTTATGTCGTGAATGCAAGTATTAATGATGGTGTCGTATTTGTGGAAAGGGTAAAATTATGATGAAGTCAGATCCAGTAAAAGAAACAGAAAAAAAGAGACATGGTGGTCGGTAATTTTATAAGAGATATGGATCCTAATATTACTGGGATTATTCTTGTTGGATCTCTTACATATGCGCCTAATCACGATGTAAAAGCTAATTCTGATGTTGATTTGGTTATTGTTTATGATGATGATAAGTTTAAAGATTCTGCATCAAAATATTTTTCAAAAGAAAAGGCTGACTATATAAAAGGTCAAGATAATCTTGATGGTTTTATGTCAAAAAATACCATAGATGGCGTTGATGTAAGTCTTCATGTAATTAACAAAAAAGCCCTTGATAAAATCACATCTTGCAATAGCCAAGAATTGAGATATTATCGTGAAAAACCAAAAGATTTTACTTATGGTGTAAAGGATTATGTTGGTGAAGTTTATGATTTTAAACCAAAAACTGTACCTGTTAAAGAGGTTGGTGGTGAAATAAGAGTTGATAATGTTTCTCCTCCTGTGTCTCCTAATGGCCCTACAATTGGTAATGATATGGATAAAATTTTATCAGCTGGGACTGTTTTAATTGATGATAAAAAAAAGAACAGTTGCAAAGGCAATTAACAGAATTTGGAAAAATTCAATCACAAAGTATATTGAACAAAATTCAACTAATGAAGAAAAATTAGATGGAAGAGATTTTGTGGATTTATTGTTCAGATCAGACAGATTTTCAGGAGATGTTACACAATATCTTTGTGGTAAGACAGAAGAACAAAAAAGAAGAAGATTTGAAGCTTTGTTAAAATCAAATGAAGCTGGATTAGAATATAGAAAGAAAAATATAGAAGTCCAAGGTATTGATTTTAAAACTACTTCTTTTTATAAGGCTTCAAAATCAAGGGTTTAATTTGACTTTTTGATTTGTGTGTTTTTTTTAAAAAAAGCCTCAATATATTTGGGGCTTTTCTTTATTTTTTTGTTTGCAAAAGTCGTTTTAAAGAGTTAAATATAAAATAAAAAAAGACTTTAATATATGGTTATGGAATTGTAATAAATGATAAATAATGTGTTAAAGTTTTTATATATATTCCGAAAATTAAAACGAACAATACATCAGATATTAAGGATTTTATATATGTTCCATGTATTAAGACAAACAGTTAATCTTATTTTGGCTCTTATAAAATGGCCGTTAACGGCTGTTTTTGTTGTGTCTATTCCTGATATGGTGCTGGCATTTTTCATTTATTTTAAAAAATATATGGTAAATCCTAATGATTTGATGGAATTTATGGTGGGCATTTTAATTTTTGTTGTGTTGTACTTTTTGATAATAAAAAAATTTAATTCATATTTTAAAACTTTGGTTCATGAATTTACGCACATGATTTTTTGTTATCTTTGTTTTAATTACATAACGGATATAAGAGCAACATTTAAAAGCGGAGGTTATGTTCAACCAAAATATGAAACTAATTGGTTGATTTCAATTTCTCCTTATTTTGTTCCGTCATTTTAGGTTTTTTTGATGTTATTAATGGGAATTACGGGGCAAAGACCTGAATATTCGGTTTATTTGCTTGGTTTTATAACTGCTTTCCAAGTAATTTCAAATTATGTTCAAATTCACCCAGGTCAAACGGATTTTCAACATGCTGGTTGGATTTTTACTATTCTTTTTTTATTGCCGTCGAACCTTTTAATGTGGGGTTTGATATTGTCTTTTGTCGATAATGGGACAATTGGTATGGCTAATTTTATTAATTTATCGTTTTTATCAGTAAAGAGTTTTATATCAAATGTCATCTAATAATTGGAAAACTGAAATTGAAAATGCTTATACTTGTTTTGAGGATGTAAGCAAAGTCATTAATTTAACACAAGAAGAGGAAGTGGCGGTAAAATTACGCCCAAAATTCCCTTTTATGATAACGCCGTACTTGGCTAATTTGATTAAGGATAATGAAGCATTAAGAAAGGCATATATTCCAAATATGCTTTTTAATGGCGTGGATAATGGAGTTGACGACCCATTAGAAGAAGAAGAGTTTATGAAGACAAATTGCCTTATTCACAGGTATAAGAACAGGGTTTTGTTACTTGCGACCAATAATTGTGCAAGTTATTGCCGATATTGTACAAGAGCAAGAAGAGTAGGAAAAAACTCAACCCATGACATAATGGAAGCAATTGAATATATCAAAAACCACAAAGAAATTAATGATGTTTTGATTTCAGGTGGCGACCCATTAATAATGGAAGACGAATTTTTGGACGATTTATTATCGAAAATAAGGGCTATTCCTCATGTTTTGGTTATAAGGATTGGTTCTAATATATTCAATGTTATGCCAAGTCGAATTACGGATAATCTTGTTAATATTTTGAAAAAATATCGCCCACTTTGGCTAAGTCTTCATTTTACTCACCCTGCCGAAATTACAAAAGAATGTGAGGAAGCTTTGGATAAAATTTCAAGGGCTGGTATTCCTATGCTTTCACAAACTGTTTTGTTAAAAGGCATAAATGATGATGAAAAAACCATCGAAGAATTAATGTTAAAATTAATAAAAAACAATGTTAAGCCATATTATCTCCACCATTGCGATAATATAAAGGGTTCAGATTATTTCAAAGTCGAGCTAAAAAGAGGCTTGGAAATAATAAAATATCTTAAAGACAATATCTCAGGTTTTGCAGTCCCAGAATATTGTTACGATGTTCCAGGTGCAAAAAGCAAGATAAGAATAGACACAACAACAAAAATAAAATAGATAAAAAAAAGAGCCTTTGTAAATTAACAAAAGGCTCTTTTCTTATTATGATTGGTTAATTTTATAACCCCTTCATCGCAGGATACATATTTTCAAACCCGCCAAGGATAAGTTGTACAGCAACAGCAGCCACGATTAAACCCATGATACGGCTGACGATGTTGATACCAGCATGTCCCAAAAGTCTTCCGATATAACCAGCACTTTTAAGAATTAAGCAACAAGAAAGACAAACCGCAAAAATCGAAGCAGTTAATACAGACTTGCTAACGAAACCTGACATTTCTTCTGCTTTCAAGATAACAGCAGTAATAGAACCAGGACCAGCAATCAAAGGAATAGCAAGAGGAACAGCACCGATAGAGCTTTTTGAAATCGCTTCTTCATGTTCTTCTTTGGTATGTCTTTGTGAAGCAACCTTTGCATTGATAAGACCAAAAGCAACATGCATCAAAACAAGACCACCGGCAATTCTGAACGCATTCAAGTTGGTTGAAAAAATATCTAAGATTTTTGTTCCCAAAATGCTTGAAATAAACAGCACGAGGAACATAGTTATAAAAGAAGTTCTGATAGTTGCATTTTTTTCTTGTTTTGAATACTCACTTGTAAGCGATAAATACAAAGGTATCGCAGAAAGTGGAGCCATAATAGCGAAAAGAGCAACGGAAAATTTTATAAATTCATTTAATAAATTCATGGAAAAGTAACACCTTATGTTTTAAAATATGAGATATCATTATCACAGTTTAAGGGGAAAATAAATGGATATTTTAGATATTATTAAAAATCGCAGAAGTATAAGAAAATATCAAAAAAAAGAAGTTCCAAAAGAGGTAATTAAAGATATCTTAACCGCTGCTTTTTATGCTCCAAGCGCTGGGAATGCAAGGACTTTTGAATTTGTTGTGATTGATGACAAAGAAATATTAGGAAAAATTCCAAAAATTCATCCATATGCGGCTATGTGTGCTTTTGCGGATAAAGCGATTGTCGTTTGTGGCAATTTGGATAAGGAAAAATATGACGGTTTTTGGTCCCAAGATTGTTCTGCTGCTACTGAAAACTTGTTGCTAATGGCTCATGCATTGGGAGTCGGTTCGGTTTGGTGTGGGATATACCCTGAAAAAGACAGAGTCGAAAGTTTCAAAAAACTTTTGAATTTACCAAAAGCCGTAATTCCTTTTGCAATTTGCCCTCTTGGTTACCCTGACGAGTCGCATCAATCAAAAGAAAGATACAACGAAGATGCAGTATTTTATAACTCTTATTCAAAAGATTAGGTAAAACAAGTTATGCAAAAAAAATATGAAAAATGGTACAGCAATTTTTTAAAAAAAGACATGGAATATGTCGTATATGGAAAATCTGGCAAGCCTGTGATTGTTTTTCCAACCGCTGGGGGAAGATTTTTTCAATTCGAAGACAGCGGAATGTTAGAAGCGTGTTCTGATTATATCGAAAGTGGAAAAATTCAAGTATTTGCAATTGATGGAATGGATTGGGAGCATTTCGAAGCTTATAATAAATCGGAAACTGACCGAATTAATTGTTACGAGGCTTATCGAAATTACATAACCGATGAACTT
>JAKJEU010000124.1 GCA_022705265.1 Pseudomonadota bacterium
AAGTTTATCAATCAAAAATTCCATAGCATCAGTAGCACCCATAGCCATTAAAACTCTTCTTAACACCCACATTCTTGAAAGTGTTGCTTTATCGACCAACAATTCTTCTTTTCTTGTTCCTGATTTTGTAACATCAATTGATGGGAAGATACGCTTATCAGATACTTTTCTATCCAATATGATTTCAGAGTTACCAGTACCTTTGAATTCTTCGAAAATAACTTCGTCCATTCTTGAACCAGTATCCACCAAAGCAGTCGCAATAATTGTCAAAGAACCACCTTCTTCGATATTTCTTGCAGCACCAAAGAATCTTTTTGGTCTTTGTAAAGCATTAGCATCAACACCACCAGTTAAAACTTTACCAGAACTTGGTATAACCGTATTATAAGCCCTTGCAAGACGGGTAATTGAGTCAAGGAGTATCACAACATCCTTTTTATGTTCCACTAATCTCTTGGCCTTTTCAATGACCATTTCAGCGACTTGGACATGACGGGTTGCTGGTTCATCAAAAGTTGAGGATACAACCTCACCTTTTACAGACCTTATCATGTCGGTAACTTCTTCTGGTCTTTCATCAATCAAAAGTACCATTAAATAAGCTTCTGGGTGATTTTTTGAAATCGCATGAGCAATATTTTGAAGCATAACCGTTTTACCAGTTCTTGGAGGAGCAACCACCAAAGCTCTTTGACCTTTGCCTTGAGGGCAAACAATATCAATAATACGGCTGGTTAAATCACGGTTTGAAATATCATCCATTTCCATGATAAACTTGCTTTGAGGGAAAAGCGGAGTAAGATTGTCGAAATTAATTCTGTTTCTTACGAATTCAGGTTCTTGGAAGTTAACTGAATTGATTTTAAGTAAAGCAAAATATTTTTCACCATCTTTTGGAGCTCTAATTTCCCCTTCAACAGTATCGCCAGTTCTTAAACCAAATTTTCTTATTTGTGAAGGTGATACATAAATATCGTCAGGTCCAGCCAAATAATTAGACTCAATTGACCTTAAAAATCCAAATCCATCTTGTAAGACTTCTAAAACCCCGTCTCCGATTAAAATCGTTTCATTTTCGGCCAACTTTTCTAAAATAGCAAACATAAGATCCGAAGTTCTTACATTTGAGATGTCGTCTATTTCTAATTCTTCTGCAAAAGCGATAAGTTCAGCAGGAGACTTAGTTTTAAGTTCTTTTAAATGCATATTCTATTTTCCGATTGATTTTTTAATATATGTGAAGTGATATCTTGCTTGTATCAAAACTTTTATAAACTTGTCAAGAAAATAAAAACAACTATATTTTTTTATATATAGAATCTTTTTAATAGTTGTATAGCCTGTTAATCTTGTGAATTAAAAAGTTATCCACAAGTTATTCACATAAGTTTGCACAGGGTTTTTTCTTTTAAAATAAGGTTTCATAAAAAAATACTAACACATATTGATAAAAATTGTTAAACTTTGGATAACTTTTTAATTAAAAAATGGACTTACTTAATAACTTTTTATCTTTTAAAACTTATCAACAGGATAAATGACCATGTCTAATAAAATAAATCTTGCCGGAGTGATTGGAAACCCGATATCTCATACAAAATCGCCGATTATGCATAATTATTGGCTTAATAAGTACGGAGTCAAAGGTTTTTACATACCAATAGAAGTAAAAGAAAATGATTTCAAAGATGTGTTAAAAAACCTTTATAAAATGGGTTTTAAGGGTGTTAATATAACAATTCCATATAAAGTTAAGGCTTTTGAAATTGTTGATAAATTAAGTCAAAGTGCGATTAATTGCGGTGCTGTGAATGCGGTTACAATTAACGAAGATGGCTCTTTGTTTGGGGATAATACTGATGGTTATGGTTTTATCGAAAATATCAAAGAAAAATATAAAGATTTCAATTTCAAAGGAAAAAGAGCTTGTGTGCTTGGGGCTGGTGGTGCTTCGATGGCGGTTGTGGCAAGTTTGATTGATAATGGTTGTAAGGTGGATATTGTAAATCGTACTGTGGAAAAAGCAAAAGCAATTGCTGACCATTTAAAAAATGATACCGAGGCTTATTCTTGGGATAATATTAACGAAGCTTTATTAAATGCTGATATTTTGGTTAATTGTACTTCTTTGGGTATGGTTAATAAAGATCCCTTGATAATTGATTTATCTTATATTAAACATGATGCTTTGGTTACTGATATTGTTTATAATCCTCTTGAAACCGAATTACTTAAACAAGCAAAGGCAAAAGGTTTAAAAACTGTTGATGGTATAGGAATGCTTATTCATCAAGCAAGGCCAGCTTTTAAGTCTTGGTTTAATGTTGATGTCGAAGTTACAAATGAATTAAAGGAAATGATGTTAAAATGAAACATACAATTGTAATTGGCCTTACGGGTGGAATTGGCATGGGTAAGACTACGGCTTCTCGTATGCTTAAAAAGATTGGTTTACCTATATTTAATGCTGATGAATGCAATCATAGCATATTAAATAACGAAGCGTTTGAACAAATCAAAAAACTTTTTCCTGAATGTATTGTGGATAACAAAATTGAAAACATAACTTATCCGTTAATTCGTAAAAAGCTTAGCGAGTTTATTAAAAATTCGGATAAAAGAATGATAGTCCTTGATATTCCTTTGTTATTTGAATGTCATTTTGATGAATGTTGTGATTACATTATAACTCTTGAATGTCCAGACTTTATTCAAGAAAAAAGAGTTTTAGCAAGAAACAATTTTAATGTTCCTAAATTTTTATTCATCAAAAACAAACAAATGCACAAAAGAGAAAAAAGACAAAGAAGTGATTTTGTGGTTTTTTCTTCACTTGGTAAGAAAAAGATGTTCAGTGATTTGATTGAGGTTATAAAATGCGTGAAATAGCGTTTGATACAGAAACCACAGGTTTTGACCCATATGCAGGAGACAGGCTTGTCGAAATTGGTTGTGTTGAAATTGTTAATAAAGTAAGGACAGGCAAAACTTTTCATATTTATATTAATCCAGAAAGAGAAGTTCCAGAAGACGCAGCAAAAGTTCATGGATTAACTTATGAAAGACTGAAATCAGAACCAAAATTTAAAGAGATTGCTGATGATTTTCTTGAATTTGTTGGGGACAGTAATCTTGTTATTCATAACGCTGCATTTGATATGAAATTTATTAATGCGGAACTTGCTTGGGCAAAAAAGGAAACAATTCCCTTTGATAGAGCGGTTGATACTTTGTTGATTGCAAGAAAAAAGTTTCCAGGGCAAAAAAACAACCTTGATTCTTTATCAAAACGACTTGGGGTTGATACTTCTGCTCGTGTTTTGCATGGAGCTTTGCTGGATGCTGAAATTTTAGCTGATGTTTATCTTGAATTATGTGGTGGAAGGTCTTTGAAATTTAGTTTCGACAAAGAAACAAATATTGAAAACGCCACAAGTGGAGAGGTAAAAGAGTTCAAAAAATTTTATGAGCCACGAAACTTTCCCTTAACAGAAGAAGAAATCGTAGCTCATAACGAATTTATTTCAAAAATTAAAAATCCGATTTGGTTAAAAGAATAAAAATTAATTTACGCTTTTGTTTTCAGGATTTTCACTAGCACTTTCAGGATTGATACCTTTTCTTCTTCTGTAAAGGTCAACGAAATCAATTGGAGCAATCATTAATGGAGGAAGTGAACTTTCTCTGGTAACATCAGCAACAATGTTTCTTGCAAAAGGGAATAAATATCTTGGAACTTCGATTAATAATACAGGTTCGATATGTTCTTCTGGAAGATTTAAAGTAACAACGCTACCATAATCAAGTTCGCATAAGAATAATACTTTATCACCAGATTTTGTTTCGATATTGAATTTCAAATCAACAGTATACATACCATTATCATTAAGCTTTGCAGCATTAACATCAACCTTAATATCAACTTGTGGAGCTTGTTTCATATCGCCTAAAATTTGAGGCATCAAAGGAGTTTCAAAAGATAAATCTTTGATATATTGAGCATTAATGCTAAGACCTGGTTGGGTTTGTTGATTTTCTTGTTTCTCATTCATTTTTTTTGTATCCTTGAAATTAAAAATAAAGTTTTGGTTTTTTGTTATTATATAGTATAAATATCTTATAATTTTAAAAAGGTAAAGAAAAGAAATGAATGTTAATAATCTTTTAGAAGTTATATTATTTCTAAGTATTGTCGCTTTTTTTCTTAAAAAGATGGCAAAAGAATTTGAAGACGATATAAAAAAGGAACAGTCTGTGAAAAAAAAGATTGTTTCAATAAGGCTTGTTGAAGAAGATGTTAGTGTATTATCAAAAATAAAAGAAATTGATGGTAATTTTAACGAAGAATTCTTTTTAAAAGGCGCAAAAGAAGCTTTTAAAATGATTGTATCTCATTTTAATCATGATGATATAAGTGCTATTAAAAATTATATAAGCAAAGACATTTATAAAAGTTTTAATGATGCTATTTTGGATAGAAAAGCTAAAAAATTGGTTTCTGTTTTTGAACTTGTGGGTTTTGAAAAAACTGAGATAAAGGATATGAAATTAACTGGCAATATTGCCTCTATTACCGTTGAATTTGTATCAGAACAAGCAAGTTATATAATGGATGAAAATCAAAATGTTGTTAGTGGTACTCCTAATTATGTTAAAAAAGTTA
>JAKJEU010000125.1 GCA_022705265.1 Pseudomonadota bacterium
AAAGTAAAGACGAGGATAAAAAAGCTTATCCAAAGTCTGTGGTCAATGAATGTTTGAAGACTGTTGAGGGTAATGAAACAAAAAATAATACTGCTGCTTTGATGTATAAAATGCAAAACCAAAGAAGTGGAAGATAGTTTTTTATTGTAAATAAAAGGTAAAGTGGCGGATTTGTTGCTTTACCTTTTTTAATAAAGATGAGGTAAAAATGGCGGTTAATCTTATTAATGAAAAATCACTTAATGATTATGTTTTTGAAATTGTTTACAAAAGCTCGGATAAGAGCAAGATGGACATTGACAATTTTAAAAGCATGGACAGCGATTATGTCATTGAAAATAAGTATAAAATTGCCAAAGCCTTGATTTACCAATGGTCAAAGCACAGATTAAGAAAATATTTAATGGAAAAAGAGGGGGCTTCTTATTTAAAAGAAGTCGAAAGAGATGAAAAACTTCCATCTTGGGCTTTGGATTGCATTGATGATGGTAAAAAAGTTTTTTCTTTTGAAAAAGATAAAATCAATGACTCGTTAAAAGAGGATATTTCCTTTGTATCGGATTTTTTATACACAAAAGCAAGCGATTATATCGAGTTTGAATATAAAAAAGCAACCCAAGGGGATAATAATAAAAAAATTAATTTAAGACCTGATTTTCTTAAAACTGTTAATGAAATTTCGGATTTTGAAAAAGCTTTGTATGCCTCAAAAAAATGGCACGAACTTTTGGAACAAAAATCAAAAAATGTAAAAAAAGATAAAGAATTTACCGAAAATTCAAAAATCGGAACAAAAACCGTGATGAATTTTGATAATGGAATGGAAGTTGTAAAGCTTTTGGATAAAGATGCACTGTTGTTCGAAGGCACAGTAATGGGCCATTGCGTTGGAAAAGGCAATTATGACGATGCGGTTTATGATGGTTCAATCCAAATCTATTCGTTAAGAGGAAAAGACGGAGAACCGCACGCGACTTTCGAGGTAAAGGACGGAAAACTTGAACAATGTAAAGGAAAAGGCAATAAGCCTCCGGTTTCAAGGTATAATAATTATGTAAGAGATTTTATTGCAAATCAAAGAATTGATATTTCAAAAAGCAATGACGCAAAGAAAATGGGAATTATAAGCAATAAAGGCGAATATCATAATCTTTATGATATGCCGGATAATTTTGTTTTCGAAGGTAATATTGATGTTTCTGATATTGGTCTTGAAAAATTGCCTGATTTTTCAAAAATCATTGTTAATGGCGATTTTAATTGTTCTTTAAACCCTCTTCAAAGTTTGGAAGGTTCGCCAAAAAAGGTTATGGGTTCTTATAGTTGTTCTGGGACACAGGTAACTTCGTTAAAAGGTGTTTCAAATCATATTGGTAGGGGTTTATTTTGTATGGCAAGTAAGCTGGAAAGTTTGGAACATTTGCCTGAATTTGTGACGGATATAAATGTTTCGGGCAATAATTTGCAATCGTTAAAAGGTTGTAAGGATATTGTTAATGGAAATTTTTCTTGTGCTAATAATAAATTGCAAACTCTTGAATATGGTCCAAGAATTGTAAAGGGAAATTTTGATTGTTCGGGTAATAATTTGGAAAATTTAAAATATTCACCAAAGAATGTCATGGGTGATTATGATTGTTCCAAAAACGGGCTTGAAACTTTGCAATATGTTACAGACAATGTCGGTCGCGATTTTATATGTTCCTATAATAAATTAAAGGATTTAAGCCATTCTCCGATGAATGTAGGGGCAAGTTTTTATTGTCTTGAAACTGGATTAGAGAGTTTAAAAGATGCTCCTAAAATAATTAAAGGTGGCTTTAATTGTGCTGGAAATAATATTAAAAGTTTGGAATTCGATTGACAAAAAAGCTGGCTGATGCTACTATAATTACCGTAGTTTTATGTAAAATGAGGGTGATTTACAATGGATTTTAAAGGATTAGATGAAAGATATGCAACTAAGCTTGATACTGAAAAGAATATCAGAGCAATCAGGTTGGTTAAAGAATCTGACATTGAAAAGGTTGCAGGGGATATGCCTGATGGCTTTATTCGTGCAGATTATTTTTTGATAAAGCAAGGTGAAGAGGCTTTGGCAATTGTTGAGGCAAGGGGTTCAAAAATTTCAAGTGCTTATGGAATTAATCGTCAGGCTCTTTCCGAGGATGCCATTCAAAGCGTAAGCGATTTTGCTGAAAAAAAAGGTCTTTCTTTCGACAAGGATAATTCCCTAAAAAATGCAAAAAATGAAAGAGATAAACAAGAAAAATCTAATAAATTTGCGATGGCTCAAGATAAGCTTAAAAACGATGGGCTTGATACTTATCTTAGTGACGGGATGAAAGTTGATGCTGTAAGTTTTTCTGAACTTCCAAAATTAAGAAGAGAAGGTTTTGATCTTTCGCACAGTTTCGATGGTGCAATAAGGGATTTAAAGGCAAAATATTATGTTATGAAGGATAATAAAGGCGAACTTAAAGTCGGCTTTTCCATAAAAAATGGTGAAATACGTTCTTGCCGTGCCAAAGATGATGCACTTCCTTCTTTAGAAGATGCTAAGAAAATGGTGGAATTTGCAGATAAAAATAATCTTAAATTTAACAAGTCTTCGGATATGGTTTCCTTGGTAGAAAAAGGGGAAAAATCTTCCGCTGACAAGAATGCAAACTTGATGCGTCAGGCTCAAATAAGAAAAATTCAGGTTTATTAATTCAAACTTTTTAATTAAAGGCGACTTTGAAACAAATCAAGGCCGCCTTTTTTTATGCCTTTATCAACTTAGTTGTTTACACGCGAATATAAAAAAATCGCGGATTTCCGACATCTCTTCAGATAGTTTAGTCGGGATTTTTTTATCCTTAAATTGAAAAACTTTGCGACCTTCTGATAAAGCATGACTTGCCTAGTCGGGTAAGTTTTCTTTTTTTATTTATGGGGAGGGTAAGAATTCCGAGGTTTCTTTATCCGTAAGATAACTTCTTAAACGGTGTTTAGTCCATTGGTAAACAAGAGCTTTTATACTTTTATCTTGATTTTCAAAAACATCAGGGTCTTGAGAAGAAAGTATATTCTTGTCAAGCTTTTCAACTTCGTCCCCTTTATATACGACATCAGATAAATATTTATTTAAATCTTGTTCATTCTGTAAGTTTACAGGTATTTTTTTAAAGCGTCCTTAAATTTATGAATATGAGAACTATATTCTTTTTTGTCCAAAATTAAAACAAAAAAAGAGGAGGCAAATTAACGCCTCCTCCCTTTTTCTTTTATAGTAGTTTAAGCCTTAGGAGCCTCGCCACCATGAAGATTTGCAAGACCTTCGTAAAGCTTTCTTCTATCTTCAATTTCTGCCTGAGCCATTTTGACCAAAGCTTCATATTTCTCAGGATTTGTTTTCTGAGAAATCTTAAATCTGGTTTCAAGGTTCATGAATTCAGAAATAGGTTTAGAAGGAGCACGACTGTCTAATTGCATTGGGTTTTTACCTTCTTTGATAAGTCTTGGGTCAAAGCGGTAAAGTGGCCATAAACCAGTCTCAACAGCAAGTTTTTGATGGTTAAGGCCGTCTTTAAGTTCATACCCATGAGCAATACAGTGCGAGTAAGCAATAATGATAGCAGGACCATTAAAGCTTTCTGCTTCAGCAAAAGCCTTAATAGTTTGCAAGTCATTAGCACCTAAAGCAACTGAAGCCACGTAAACATTTCTTGAAGACATAGCAATCATGCCAAGGTCTTTTTTGATTTGTTCTGAGCCAGATACAGCGAACTTAGCCGAAGCACCGATTGGGGTAGCTTTTGACTTTTGTCCTCCAGTGTTTGAATAAACACCAGTATCCATAACCAAGATCTTCAAGTTTTTGCCAGAGTGCAAGATGTGGTCAACACCGCCGTAGCCGATATCATAACCCCAACCATCGCCACCAACAATCCAAACGCTCTTGGTAACTAAGTAATCAGCCAAAGCAAGTAAGTCTTTTGCTTCTGGTTTGGTTACAGCCTTAAGTTTTGTCTTAAGCATAGTTACGCGTTCACGTTGTTCTTTGATGCCAGCTTCGTTTGATTGATCCGCACTTGCAATTTGAGCGGCTAAATCAGGACCAACTTCAGCTTCAAGAACTTTAAGAAGTTTTAAGGCATTAACACGTTTGAAATCCACAGCAACTCTCATTCCAAGACCGAATTCAGCGTTGTCTTCGAATAAGGAGTTAGCCCAAGCAGGACCTCTGCCGTTTACGTCTTTAGCATATGGAGTGGTTGGTAAGTTACCACCATAAATTGATGAACAGCCAGTTGCGTTTGCGATGAAAAGTCTATCGCCACAGATTTGGGTCAACAATTTGATGTATGGAGTTTCACCACAACCAGCGCAAGCACCAGAGAACTCGAACAATGGACGCATAAGCTGAGTGCTTTTTACACTCTTAGTATCAAGTTTAGTTCTGTCCATATCAGGAATTGACATGAAGAATTCGAAGTTAACCATTTGTTCGTCACGGTTTTCCTCAGCACTAACCATCATCAAAGCCTTATGATCAGGATTTTCCTTTGATTTAGCAGGGCAAACTTGGTGACACAAAGTACAACCTGTGCAATCTTCAGGAGCAACTTGAACAATAAACTTAGAATCAGGGAAATCCTTCATCTTATAGTCAGCTGACT
>JAKJEU010000126.1 GCA_022705265.1 Pseudomonadota bacterium
TAATTAAAAGTTGTTTGATAAAGTTCTCGGTTTGATTGTTTTTTGACCTCATCGGTTATGATAAGTCTTGAATTATAAGAAGAAAGAAAAAGTCCAATTAATATAAGAGATATAATAGATATTATAAGTTTATATGAAATTTTAAGTTTTATAAACATAAACACGATCCTTTTTTTATTATAAAATAAACCGTAAAGCATTTTATACTAATTATAATTTTAAATATAGCTATTTTTTTGTGGTAAAAAGTATATATATAAAGTATTTAAATATTGTTTTTATGGTTTAATTATCAAAAAATATTTTTAATAAAAGGGATACAAAATAATGGTGTTCATGTTAGTATGTCTAAATAAAGTAATTTTTTAAGGAGAGTTATAGTATGCAAGAGATAAAATTTATAAAATCAGAAAATTTAAAGCAAAAACCAAAGGACATTTCAAAAGTTGTTTTTGGAACTTTGTTTTCTGATTATATGTTTTCAATGGATTATGAAAAGGACAAAGGTTGGATTAACCCAACAATAGAAGAATATAAAGATATTCCGTTAAGTCCTTCTAATTCGACTCTTCATTACGGACAAGCAATTTTTGAAGGTATGAAGGCATATAAAACAGTAAATGGTGATGTAACTGTGTTCAGGCCTTTGGACCATTTGAATCGTCTTAATCGTTCGGCAAGAATACTTGATATTCCTGAAATTGATGTGGAATTTGTTAAAGATGCTTTGTTTAAATTGGTTGAAATTGAAAAAGATTGGATTCCAACTGAAAAAGGGGCAAGTCTTTATATTCGTCCGTTTATTTTTTCAAATGATGCGAATCTTGGCGTTTCTGTGGCAAAAAGATATAAATTTATGATAATTTTATCACCTGTTTCTGCATATTATTCTGCTGGATTTGCTCCTGTGAAAATTATGGTTGAAGATAAGCATGTAAGAGCAGTTATCGGAGGACTTGGCGAGGCTAAAACTCCTGCAAATTATGCGGCAAGTTTGCATGCTGGGGTTGTGGCTCATCAAAAAGGATATCATCAAGTTTTATGGCTCGATGGTGTTAATCGTAAATATATCGAAGAAGTTGGTTCTATGAATATTTTATTCAAAATCGGTGGAAAAATTGTAACTCCTGCTTTAAGTGGTAGCATTTTGGACGGTATAACAAGAAAAACAGTCTTAGAAATTGCAAAATCTTGGGGTTATGAAGTCGAAGAAAGAAAAATATCGATTGATGAATTGTGTGAATGTTATGATAACGGTTCGTTGGAAGAGGTTTTTGGTTCTGGAACTGCGGCTGTTATTTCTCCTGTTGGTGAACTTTTGTACAAAGACAAAAAAATGGTTATAAATGATGGAAAAGTTAGCGATTTTTCATTAAAAATGTTTAATTACATAACTTCTTTACAACAAGGAACTGAAAAAGATAACTTTGGTTTTGTTGCAAAAGTATAGTTAATAATATTATTATATATAATAAGACGGCTCATTAATATTTTTTGAGCCGTTTTTTATTATTTTGATTGATTTTGTCAAAGATTTTTTATATAATAGACAAAATTCAATAATTGCATTTCAAGGTGAAAAATGGAAAATAATCAAAAAAAGGCTTTGTTATTATTAGAAGCATCAAAACTTGACACTATGTTTGTTAAAGGTGAAAAAATTGAAGATACATCAATGGTTGTTAATTTAGCTTGTAAAGGAAAACACCCTGCCTTGGCTGTTTCCGATGTTCTTTTAAGAAAGGCAAGAGATATTAAGGCTCTTGAAGTTAGTGAAGTTGAAAAGGAAATGGCAAAACTTAATATGTTGTCAATTAAAAAGCCAGACGAATATTCTCAAAAAGTTTCAGAGGTTTTAAATGATATAAAAGATGAAAAATCAGAAAATATTTCATCTCCTGAAAAAGATATTGTTAATGATTATTTGAAATCAAGAGTTGCAAATCCTGAAAATGTGACAAAATCACTTGATGTTTTTTCGAAAAATTTAGAAGAAACGATTCTTAATCGTAATTTGTTCAAATCAGCAATGAACTCTAAATCAAGATAAAAAAATATATAATAAAATTTATAACAAAGGAGAGTTGACTAAGATGTTGATTTTCCTTTGTTTTTTTTATGGGCATAAAACATGGTTTTTTTATGTCTATTTTTTTGATTTTTAATTTTTTTAAAAAACCTCTTGAATGTTAGACAAAAATATGTCTACAATAAAAATTCGTTCTTATAAAAACAAAATGGAGGTGTGTTATGGGTAGTGATTCGAAACTTGACAATTCAACAAAAAAAGCTTTGCTTATTCTTGAAGCGAGCAAGATTGAAAAGCGTTTCGGAGCCGATAAGGCATCTTCTGATTTAAGATTTGAAGATGGGCTTTATGTTGTCACGGATATTAATTCAATTTCAAGGAATTTGTCAAGCAAAATAATTCTTTCAGAGGAAGAAAATAATAATCTGGCTAAAAGAGTGGTTGAATTAAATAAAATGTCGGTTCAAAACCCAGAGGAATACAAGGAAAATTTAAAAGGTTTGTCATCTTATTTAAAACAAGAAGCTCAAAATGAAAGTTCAATTTCTGAAAAATTTGATAATCAAAAAATGGTCGATTATCTTAAAAGAAGAACTGTTAATGGTGATGATGTTTACGAGTCTGTAACTTTTGCCGAGGTTCCACCTCCATTTAGCAATAAAATGACACCAAAAAGATGGACAGAAGATTATGAATATGCGTATTCTGAAATCGTAAAAGATGATGATACAAAACTTCCGTCTTCTTTGTCTGGTGCTGAATTTGATTCAAAAGAATACAGAAAGAAAATGTTAAATCCTGATAAATCAAATCCTAAGGAAGTAAAAGAATCAGATTTATTTATTGCATATTTGATTGAAAATACAGAAGGAAGATTGTCTGGGAATTTTGTTGTTGATAATGTAAAAGACGAATATATAAAAAGAGAAGTTGAAGCATTAAAAAAACAAAAAGATGCTGAAAATCGAAAATATGAACAAGAAATGGCTGAATTAAAAAGAAAACAAGAAGAAAATAATAAAAAATATGATAGCAAAATTATTAATCTTGAAAAGAAATTGAGTTTATCAGAAAATAATAAAAGAGCTTCTTTAAGTGTAGCTCCTTCAAAAAATACTGTTATGAGAAATTTGGGACAAAGTGAAAAAGTAAAATCGGCTTTCGATATTCTTTCAACAAGAAGAGCGGCAAGATCAAAATAAATAATTAACGGAGAAAATTTATGGAAAAATTAAAATCTAATACTAAACATGCAATCCTTATGGTTGAAGCATCAAAAATCGATTCTGTCGCAAAAGATGGCCCAGTTGCAAAGGCATTAAAAGAAGTTACCGAGCTTGAATTCAAAACCAATGTATTTAAACAAGAAAGTTTTGATGAAGTAAGAAAAGAAGCAGCTGAATTGAATAAGCTTTCTGTTAAAGAGCCAGAAAAATATCAAGAATATCTCAAAGCTTTTCAAAAAGATTTAACTGAAAGTGTTAAATTGTATTCAAGCCCTAAGACTCTTGCTCCTGATTCTTTTAAAAAAGTTGTAAATTATATTGGTAACAGAGCAAATCAAAAAGATGTAAAAGCCTCGGTTAATACTGTTGAAAGTATGGTTACAATTTCTCAATATGCTTCTAAAATCTTTGACAGAGGTGGAAGATAGTCGCAAGATTTTAAATAATCTTATTTTAAGAGAGCTTTATTTTTATAAGGCTCTTTTTTTTATAGTTTGATTTTAGACAAAAATAAGAGTATATTTAACTGTACCAACAAACAATCAAACTTTATGGGAGACATAAATAATGGTACTTGATAATGTTACAAAACAAGCAATACTTTTGGTTGAAGCTAACAAGTTAAAAAAAGAATTTCCAGAAAATGAAAAAAGAGCTGATGAAAGATTTGAAGATGGCTTTGCTGTCCAATCAACCATCGCAAAACAACTTGAAGAACAATCAAAAAAGGTTAAACTTTCTTCCGAAGAAATGGCAAAATTAAACGGAAAAATGGCTGAAATTAACAAGCTTTCTGTACAAAATCCAGAAGAATATGGACAAGCTCTTGCTTCTTCTGTTCCCCCTAAAACTCCTGCTATGAAAACCTATCTTTTTGAAAGAGTTAAAGGGAATAATGTTTATGATGCGGGAACAATTGCCGAAGTTGGAACAAAAAAATTAAGCAAAGAAATGGTTTCGGCTTCTCAACAAGTTGTTTGGGAAAGAGTCGAAGAAGAAGTTTTCAAATCTGCTCCAAACCCTGAGGAACGAAACATTTTCAAAGCCATGGAAGACGATCGCCAAAGAGTTAATAATACAAAAGGTGCATATCCTCTTATGACTATGATAAATGATGGTGTAGTAAGTACTTATGGCGTTTACAGCGCTTTGAATGATTTGACAAAACAAAAGGGCGATAAGGAGCTTGATGAAGCTAAAAAAGAAAGACTTTTAAGTCAATTAAGGGTTAAGCCTGAAAGAGAAGTTAATGCTTTTGCCGTAGAAGCGATGAGAAATAATGCCCAAGAATTTGGAAATAAAAATGACAGAGGCGTCTTTA
>JAKJEU010000127.1 GCA_022705265.1 Pseudomonadota bacterium
TAAAGGCTTATCAAGAAGATTTTGATGACAAAGATGATGACAAAGATGATGAAAACCGTCTTTTGCCTTTGATGAATGTTGGTGAAGATGTTAATCCTGCTGAAATTAAACCTAACCAACATTTTACTGAACCTCCTCCAAGATATTCCGAAGCTTCACTCGTTAAAAAGATGGAAGAGCTTGGAATTGGTCGTCCTTCCACTTATGCTTCGATTATTTCGGTATTGCAAGACAGACAATATGTAACTTTGCAAAATCGTAAGTTTATCCCAGAAGACAGAGGCGTTATCGTAACCATATTCTTAAACAATTATTTCAAAAATTATGTGGAATATAGCTTTACCGCGGATTTGGAAAATAAGCTTGATGAAATTTCGGCTGGTAAAATGAAATGGAAAGACTTGCTTAATTATTTTTGGGACAATTTCTCAATTAATTTAAAAGATGTCGAACCTTTGACTAAACTTGAAGTTTCTTCTAAACTTGATGAAGAATTGGGCAAGCATTTCTTTAAATCAGAAGAAGATAGAGTATGTCCAGATTGTAAAGGTGGAAGATTAGGAGTTAAGCTTGGTAAATTTGGTGCATTTATCGCTTGTTCAAATTATCCAGAATGTAAATATACAAAGCAATTTTCAACCGAAGAAACCGAAAATATGGACGATTTGGGTGATGATAATAAAAAAGATGTTTCAAAAACTTTTGGTAATGGGATTTCTTTGAAAAAAGGTCCTTATGGTTATTATGTTGAAAAAGAAGTTGATGGAAAATTAAAACGAACTGGATTAACCAGAAAAATGGTGCCAGAAGAAATTACCGAAGATATGGCAACAAAATTAATTGAATTACCAAAGGATTTAGGATTTGATGAAGACGGTGTTATGATTTCGGCTGGAATTGGTCGTTTTGGACCATTTTTAAAGAAAAAGTCCACCTTCAAATCTTTGCCAGCAACTGATAATATTTTGGAAATAACTTTGGAAAGAGCAAAGGCAATATTAAAAGATGTTAAACCAAAGGCTGAACCAATCGTTATTGGAAAACATAAGAAAAAAGACATTACTTTAAACGAGGGAAGATACGGACCATATTTAAAACATGGTAAAGTTATGGCTTCTCTTCCAAAGAATTTTAAAACCGAAAACCGTAACCCAACTTTACAAGAGGCGATAGAAATACTTGAAAAAAAAGGTAAGTAAACTTCCAAGTATGGAAGAATTGGTCGAATTTTTAAGGCTTTCAGAATATAAAGTTGGAAAGCGTGAAATTGCCAATGCTTTTAATATCAAAGGCGATGATAGAATTGCTTTAAAACAAATGTTAAAAAAGCTTGATGACGAGGGGATAATTGAGCGAAGTGGAAGAAGAGATATTTCGGTAAGAAATGAGCTTAAAAGTCCTGCAAGCCTTATTATCACTGGGACAAATCATGATGGAGAGTTGGTGGCAAGGCCTGAAACTTTTCCTTCTAATGAAAAAATGCCTACGATTATTATTACTGATGATGGGAATGTTATTCCAAAAGTTGGTGTTAATGATATGGTGCTTGCAAAGCTTATTTACCAAGAAAAAAACCTTTATTATGCAAAGGTTCTAAAAAGACTTTCTTCTTCTTCTGGTAAAGTTGTTGGAATTTACGAAACAAATGGTAAAGAAGGTCATTTGTTGATGGTGGATTCCAAAATAAAAACAAGATTTATTGTTAATCAAAGAAATTCTTTAAACGCCAAGCACAAGGATATTGTTGTTGCTGAAATTTTTGGAAACATAAAGGATAGGGTAAGACCTGCTAAAATTGTGAAAATCATCGGAAAATATGAAGATGCAAAAGCCTCAACTTTGGTTTCGATTGCAAAATATGATTTGCCTGTGCAATTTAGAGATAAAACTTATCAAGAAATCGAAAAATTTAAAGAAAAATCTTTCGAAGGGTACGAAGATTTAACAAGATTGAACTTTGTTACAGTTGACGGCGAAGATGCAAAAGATTTTGATGATGCCGTTTTGGTTGAATTCAATGAAAACGGCTCGTTTAAGGCTTATGTTGCTATTGCTGATGTTGCACGATATGTGAAATATGGTTCAAGCATTGATTTGGACGCAAGGGATAGGGGAAATTCAACATATTTTCCTGATAAGGCTTTACATATGTTGCCTGATGAGCTTGCTTCAAACCTTTGTTCGTTAAAAGAAGGTGTGGTAAGGCCTGTGCTCGTTTGTGAAATTGATGTTGACGCCCAAGGAAACAAAATAAATCACAAGTTTTACCGTGCAACCATAAAATCAAAAGCAAGATTGACATATAACAATGTTTTAAATGCTTTTAAGGGTGATTTTAATGATAAAACCTCTAAACTTAAAGACGAGATTGCGGGGCTTTTTAAGGCTTATCAAATATTAAAGGCAAATTCAACGAAACGAGGTGCTTTGATAATCGATTCGCCTGAAAACAAGTTAAGGCTTGATGAAAAAGGTAATGTGCTTGAAATTTTAAAAAGGGTAAAAGACGAAAGCACAGAAATGATTGAAGAATTGATGGTTTTGGCCAATGTTTGTGCTGCTGAAACTTTGATGGAACATGAAATTCCAGCTGTTTATCGAGTTCATGAGCCACCAACAACCGAAAAACTTAATGATTTATATGATTTTTTAAGTCAATTTAATGTCGAAATAAATTATAAAAAAGATTTAGAGCCAAGTGATTTTAACAAAATTATCGAGTATTCAAAAAACACGGAATTTTATGAAATTATCAACGATATGGTGTTAAGAAGCCAAAGTAAGGCTTATTATTCAAAGAATAATATTGGACATTTTGGGCTTTCACTTGATAATTATACTCATTTTACATCTCCGATTCGCAGATATTCTGATTTAATCACTCACAGAGCATTGATAAAAGCTTTGGATTTGGGTAAGGGCGGTATAACAGTAGGTGAAATCGAAAGAATGGAAGATATTGCATGTCACATTTCAGCAACAGAAAGACAATCAGAACAGGCGGAAAGAGACGCGACTTCAAGGTATATTGCTCATTTTATGGAAAATAAGATAAATCAAAATTTCAAAGGATTTGTAGCAGGTGTTACAAAATTTGGCTTATTTATAAGGCTTGACGGTTATTTCGTGGATGGTTTTGTGCCTATGTCAAAAATAAAAAATGGATTTTTTTCGTATGATAGTCTGTTATCGATTTCAATTCTGGTATAGAATATAAAATCGGAAAACGAATAAATGCAAAATTGGAGGAGGTCTCAACTCTTTTTGGTGGGTTAACCTTTTCTATAGAAAGTGTGAGATAATATTTTAAAAAGTACTTTAATTTAAGGTGAGGAATGATGAAGTTAAAATATCTTTTATTAATTTTTTGTTAAACAGGCATAACTCCTGCCTCTGCTCAATATGTAAGGGGTGCAACAAGTTATGGCTTCGTTCCTGGGAATGCATATTATTATGTACCTCCTGCGGTTGTTTCTCCATCAAATTTTTGGTGGCCTGGATATTACGAAGAAAACAAAGCAATGTCTGTTTATGTTAATTCAAATCGTTTTGATCCTTTGGATGGTGGTGCTTGGATTAATGGAAGAATGTCTGTGGATATGAGTGGTCCTAATGGACAATTTGGTTGGGGATATTATGGTTGGGGTTATGACAGCTGGGGCGTTCCTTATTACAGCCAAACATATATTCCTTCATATTAATTAATTTAAAGGACTTTTGCTTATGAAAAAAATGGTTCTGCTTGCTTCACTTGTGTTATTGCCGTTAAAGGTTCAAGCTGGTGTTTGTACATTGTTTGGTGGTTATGGTTGTGCTAATGGTAATTATTACGGATATAATACTCACAAAGCTCATCAAGAAGGTATGATTTACCAAGCTAAGACTGGTCAAAATGGATACGGTATTTCAAGAGGTTATCCATGGTATGGAAGTTGGGAAGGTTATTATCCTGAATATGTTACTAATCCTAATAAATATCACGATGCACCTTTGAATATAAGGCCTGTATTCAAAAATAATAATAATTTTTATGCACCTCCTGTGCTTGATTATTATATCGAAGTAAGACCTGTTCCAAACAAACCTACTTCTTACAATGAACCTATGACTATAAGAGATTCAAGGGCTCAGGTTGGTTATAACGGAATGGTAAGAGCGGGATATATGGGTAATTATAAATGCTCTAATGGTATTTGTGCTCCTCAATTTACTCCTGAACAATTACAAGCTGTGGCAAGTTCTAAACGAGTTTATTCAAACCCAATCGAAGATGGTGCTGTATTTGAAAGCATTTACAAAATCATAAGTGAAAGATATCTTAATCCAATTTCTGTGGAAGAGTTGGCTGAGCTTGGTCTTTCATCTATTCATGATGGTATTGGTATAAGAATAAATGAAAAAGAAAATTCTGTATCGCTTACAAGAAACGGTATAAGCATAAGAACTTTTAAAGATAAACCTTACAAAGATGATATTAAAGGTTGGGCTAATTTAACTTATCAAATAATTGATACTCTTGCTCATCAAAGTTTGAAGTTTGGGGTGCAAACTCATTC
>JAKJEU010000128.1 GCA_022705265.1 Pseudomonadota bacterium
TTCGGAGCGAATTGACGACAAGTAATTTATGAAAGAGAGGTTTTTATATGATTAACAAAATTATGGGAAATGCTCTGTATGGCATGAATTCTGCGGTTAACAAAGTTAATGAAGCCGCGGCAAACATCGTAAATCAACCAAATATTGAAAATAAAAATAACCCAACCAATGAAACAAATGTTAATAACAATAACGGAGTAAAAACCACTCAACCTTTAAGTTCTTCTGTGATTGAAAACGCATCAAAACCAAGTGTTGATATGGCTTCACAAATGGTTAATATGATGATGGCGGAAAATGCTTATAAGGCAAGTACAAAGCTTGTTAAAATATCAGATGAAATGACAAAAAGCTTGCTTGATATCGAACTTTAAACCAACACAAAAGATATAAAAAAAGGGGCTTTTTATCGCCCCTCTTCTTTTATTATCTTCCGCCTCTTCCACCGCGGTTATTATTGCTGTATTTTCCTTTATTTTTACCACCTCTATGATTATTCTTTTCAGAGCCGTAACTATCCTTACCACTCTTATATTCTTTGGTGTAACATCCTTGTTCTTACCTTTGTTATTGCCTTTATCCTTGCCTTGTTTTTCGTTTGCAGGTTGTTTGAGATTGTTCATATCAAGACGCTCTCCTGGACAATATAAATTACCAGTATCAAGAACAATTGACATTTTATCATCAGGAGACAAATAGACATAACTTCTTGGCTTAAAGCTATTTTCAGTTTCATAAGCAATATATTCTTTAACCTTACCATGCTTTGCCGCTTCGTTAATATCAGCTCCATTAGGATTGGTCTTATTCATATCAGAAATCGGTCCATCAATCGCAAGGATAGAGCCTCTTTCAACTGTTTTCACGATTTCTGTTTTATCACCTTGAAAAACGACTTTGTTACCATTTCTCATGATTTCAGAACTTACTTTAAGTCCTCTTGCTGTTGCTTCCAAATGATTTTGGGAAAATGCACCATGAACTGGGAAAATTTTTGCGTTTTTATTTGGGTTTTCACTCATCAAAAAATCAACCATCTTATCAGAAGCCTCTTTTGAAGCATGACCTGAGGAGTGAACGGCTGTCTTAAATTTAGTATATGTAGCCTTTAAATCTTCGTTCATTAAAGCAACATTTTTCACATTATTACCGCTTGGAATAGGTGTTTGCGTTTCAATGTAAATCGCATTATTGCCATGAGGAAGTGATGAATCATCTCTGGTTTCTTTCATAGAAACTTTTTTAAGTTGAGCCATTTCATCAGCTTGGGTTCCTGTGGTTATATGAATTGCATCTTTATTAAATCTTGCTTTGGCTTCTTCAATATCCTCTTTTGACATAAAGCGGACTTTAAAACCAAGAGCTTTTTCAAAAGATTTAAACTGACCTTTTTCTTTTAATTTTGATAAAGGAAGACTTGCATCTTTTAATGTTTTTGAGAATTTTTCCCATTCTTGATTAAAATTAACATCAAGACCTTTTTTACTTGCTGCTTCTGAAAATACTTCTTTAAGTTGCTTTAATTCATCATTTCTTGTTCCAAAAGGCACCATCAAAGCATTTTTTTGTGAAGAATATTCTTTACCATTAACAAAATTAATTTTAACGCCTGTTTTTTCTTCAAGATTTTTTAATACATTATATTGTTTTGAATCTGACATATTTGCTGATTCTTCAAATACTCTTCTTGTAAAATCAATACCACCATGACACCCAACATCAATTGTATCACCTGATTTAAGTCTGTTAAGCTTCATCAAAGCTTCAACTGAACCAACAATATCAGCATCAAAAATACGATTCGCACTTCTTGAAATTGAAGAATGAACGATACTAAAACTTTCAGAATATTTTTCTTCGCCTTGTTCTTGTTTAATTTCGCTCAAAGCTTCGACAATCTTATCAGACACAGAATTTTTAACATCAACTTCATAATTTAAAGTTTTATCTTTTACAGTTGATGTAGAATCCATCAAAATTCCATCAACACCTTTTTTGGAAAATTCTTTTAATCCTTGGTAATCCGTGATTGAATGTTCTTTATCTTCTTCTTTCCAATCCCCTAAATGAAGCAAGCGATTAGTTTTACCATTTTGTTCCATTTCAATACCAACAGCAACAGAACCTTTTGTGGAATGGTCAATATCGTATAAATAAAGCCCAATATCAGCCTTACCACTTCCAACGGTAAGTTTCATTCTTTCTTTACCATCTTCGCCCTTATAATAAGAAGCACCAACTCTTCCAATCAAGCTTTCATATTTATCATATTTATTTTGCTCTTCTTGCGAAACAAGTTCACCTTTTTCAAGTCTTGCCTTGATTTGTGCTGTTTCTTCCATATCATTCGCAAAAGTTTTATTTTTATCATCATGAGCAATGAAAACTATATTGTTAAGAATATCCCCAGGAATTTTATTTCTTGCAAGTTCTGCTTTTATATAATTAACTGTAAAAGCACTTCCAACGATAGGAACTTTCTTCTTTACAATGTTACAATTTTCATCTTGAACTTCTTTTGTAAAATCATATCCCATTTTAACATAGTCAATCAAACCTTGAATATGGTCCGCATGGCAGTGAGTAAATAAAAGAAGGTCAGCCTCTTTTAATTCATTTCTTACATCAGGAACTTGAATAAATTCACCACCCATTTTCATTCCAAGATCAATCATAACCTTGTTTTCAGCAACTAATTCTGGTTCATTTTCTTCGTTTTCTTCTTTTTCCTCACTGTATTCTTGATTGATAATAAAGTGAGAGTTTGAGCCAATCCCAAAATCATTATTGCCTCCTAAAATTTCCCATGATGCTTGACTTTTCTTTTCTTCTGCCATGATTTCGTCTCCTTAAAAAATTATAAAAAGCAATTTTTGTTACTTATATTTCGGTTTTTTCTTCTGGGTTTCTTAAATCCAACCAACTGTATATAAGAGAATTTATATCATCTTTTGTCGGATTAAGCGTGTCTGTAAAATTAGGAATTTGTCTTACGAGCTTTAAAACATCAACTCGTTTTATATTTGATAATTCAGTTTCAGGGAACATTTCTTCCAAAGTTTTTGCAATGTTCCAATATTCATTCCAAGATAATTTTGTCATAATAGAAACCTTTTCTTCTATATTTTTGTCTATAATAACATAACTATTATATTATGTCAAAACTATTTTAACATAAAGAAAAATAAAGATTTTTAATTTTTTTAAAAAAATAATGTTGACAATAAATAAAAAAATAATGTATAAGGTTATTCATGCTTTGCTAGACCCCATCGTCTAGAGGCCTAGGACATCGCCCTTTCACGGCGGTAACAGGGGTTCAAATCCCCTTGGGGTCGCCACTTTATTTCAATTAAGTGGCTTTTTACTTTCCTTTATATTAATTTTTTGCATTCGTTCAAATGATTTAATCTTAAATCAAAGAAATATCTGTCGCCTAAATCTTTGAAATCTATTTTTCCATCTGTTATTTCATAATCTTTTTGGTATTTTTTAAGATATTGAATTATATCAATCTTAGATTCGATAGAACATTCCATAAATCCAATAAAAGATTTTATTTTTAATTCAGCCTCTTTGCTCTTTTTAATATCATCATTGCTAATAAAAAAATTATTTGAAAACATATTGTTTGTTATGATTGAGATAACCTTTGTATCATAAAATATTTGCTTGCTTTTCATCAAACTTTCATCTAAATCAACCATTTTCCCATCAACAATCAAATTTTCTTCCAAATATTTCAAAGACTTTGTTTTATAAACAACCAAATTTTTTTGATAATTAATTGAATGTTGCAAATAAAATATACTTTTGTTCAGTATTTTATAATTTTTAAAAGCAAAAATTGAAATAAGACATAAAAAAGCCAAGATAACAAAATTATTAATCATATCAAATTTGTGAAAAACAACTTTTGTTTCTAAGGTTTTATCCCATTCTGTATTTTTGTTTTCTTTATAATAAATTATCAAAAAAGCAACCGATATAATCGTTACAAACAAAACACCCATTGCAAGACCTTTAAAATAAACAAGCCAGGCTCTTTTAAACGATTTTAACAATCCTAAACCATTGCCCTTTTCATCAACTATACTAATGCCCAACAAATATTTACCAAAAGTCGTTTTAAAATAAAATATGAACATCGATTCTAAAAAAATATTTATAAAAAGACTTATAACGATTATAAGAATCGGGTTTAAGAATGATGAAACCTCTCTTACCAACTCATTATGTTTAGAAAAATGAAAAATAGCATAAGAAAATATAGATATAATTATGCAAGAATCAACTAACCTTGCCAAAAACCGTCTTAAAAGAAAGTAAATATCTTTGTAATTAATCTCCATAAGTAAATAGACCTTTTTTTTATTTAAAATTATTTATTTAATATTATAATAAGTATTTATGTATTTATACAACATTTTGGATAAGGATTATTAAAAATGAAATATTATGAAAATATCGTACAACTTATTGGTAAAACTCCTCTTGTTAAAATAAACAAGATGAACAAAGGATGCGCCAATATTTATGCGA
>JAKJEU010000129.1 GCA_022705265.1 Pseudomonadota bacterium
ATAAAATCTTAAAAAAATGATTGTTATTTAAGGGGTTATTGAGTATTCTTAAAGAATGAATAGAAGTTTAAAAAAATATCGCATGGGTATGTTGTTAATTGCTACTTTGGTATATGTTATATCGGTGGCATCCTTTTCTGTTTATGGATATTTTGATGCTTATGATAAACTTATTTCTCTTTCAAAGAACAATGCAAAATATGTTTTGAAATCTTTTGATTATATAATGCCAAGCGATTATCACGATAAAGTAGTTGGCGAAGAAATAACGATAAAAAGTTTTTATGATGATGTGGCGAATAAACTTACTTCTTTGACTTTTAAAAGCGATGTTTTAAGGGCTTTTAGTGTTATAAAGGGAAGTAATGAGGATATTTATGTCACGGCTTCAAGTTATGAGGACGAAGCTTTTGATAATGATAAGGCATATAAATCTTATTTTAAGATTTTTGACGAAAGGCAGAGTCTTTTTTCAAAGTTGGATATTTTGAATTTTTTGGTTAATAATAATAAAGAAATTTTTGAAACCGTTTTACATAAAGAAAAGGATTATTATCTTTTGACTTGTAATAAAAAAATATCAAATGGCGGTAAGATTTATGCTAATTGCGTTGAATTTTCATTGAATGATTTTGAAAAAAGTCTTGAAAAGGTTTTGTTAAGAAAAGAAATAGAATTCGTTCTATTTTTGGTATTTTTGGTTGCTTTTTTGGTTTCTTTTAAAATGACTTTCTTTTACAGAGAAACAGACTTTAAAGTGGAAATGGAAGAAAATACAAAAAATCTTATTATTGCTTTGGAACGAGCAAAAAAAGCAAGCGTTGCAAAGTCAGAGTTTCTTGCAAGTATGAGCCACGAAATAAGAACTCCTTTAAATGCGGTGCTGGGTTTTTCTGAAGCTATGATGGCCGAGGTTTTTGGACCTATTAATAATGAAAAATATAGGGAATATTTAAAATATATTCATGTAAGTTCGGAGCATTTATTAAAACTTATAAATGATATTTTGGATTTAACAAGGGTTGAGGCTAATAAAGCAACTATTTATGAGGAAAATGTTGATATTGGTGTTTTGCTTGATGTGGTAAAAAATATTATAAGCGGTTATAATGGTGCGGATAAGCGAAATATTGTTGTAAAGCCTTTGGATAAGCGTTTTCCACAACTTTTTATTGATGGAAGAATGTTGTCTCAAATCTTGTTAAATTTATTGTCAAATGCCGTAAAGTTTACAAGAGATGGTGGTAATATCGAAATAAGTGCTTATATAAATGAAAAAAATGGTAAAATGAATTTTTCGGTAAAAGATGATGGAATAGGTATTTCAAAAGAAAATCAAGAAAAAATATTTGATGCTTTTGAACAAGACGAAACTCAAGATATTTTGTTTAAAAAACATATGGGGACTGGACTTGGATTGTCTTTGGTAAGAAATTATGTAAAATTGTTTGGAGGAGATATCGTACTTACTTCTGAACCTAATAAGGGGTCTGAATTTATCGTATCTTTTCCTTGTGAAAGGGTAAAAGAAAATGACTATATATGAGGAAAAGGTTAAGGAATTTCAAGAAAAATATGGAAGAGAAATTGATGCTCCGATTTCTTATAACTTGCTCGAAATGAGAAGAAGATTGATATCAGAAGAATTTAAAGAGTTGGATGTTGAGCTTGAAAAGTCTTTGATGGAACTTAAAGGTTGTGGCACGATTAATAAAGAAACTTTGGAGCATATGTTAAAAGAAATGGCTGATTTGCAATATGTTTTAAGTGGTTTGGCGGTTACTTTTGGTATCAAAATCGAACAAGCATTTGAAAGAGTTCACGAAAGCAATCTTTCAAAGCTTGGGGTTGATGGAAAACCAATTATAAGAGAAGATGGCAAGGTTTTAAAAGGCCCTAATTATCATGAACCAAAATTAACTGATTTGGTTGATTAGCGAATTATTACATTAAAAGTTCTTAAAACTATGTAAAGGTTTGTGTGGAATATAAAGGTCAAAATTACGATATATCCAGACATTAATATCAATGTTGAATTTGATATTTTGAAAAACACAGCACTTGTTATAAAAGTCGTAAGTAATAAAAGTGATAGGATTAATATCCCGATTACTGCTGATTTTAAAAAGAAAAAACCAAGTGGCCAGATAAGGCATAAAAATAAAAGAGTTATATACAATGTTTCGCCAAGTTCAAATAAAATATTTTGTTTTTCTTCGTTAATAATAAGGTAAGAACAACTTGAAAGACACAAGGATATAATCCATAAAAATACAAAATTGTTGTTAGAAGGCATTAATTTTGACACATAAAGTCTTACATACCAATGGCTGTGTAAACCTCGGTGAATGTAATAACTGGTAAACAAAGTTACCGCTATGCACATCAAAATAATGACATAAAAAATATATTTTTTTTGATTCCTCATTAACAACCTTGTACGATATGAATAAAAATGATTTAGATTCAATTATTAATTTTATTAAAGGTATATTCAATGAATATTTTTGAAATAATGCAAAAAGCAAAAAATTTAAAATCAGAAATGGAAGAATCTCAGAAGAAATTGGCTAAAATCGAAGTTGAAGGTCGTTCTGGTGGAGGAATGGTCGTTGTGTCCATGGCTTGTGATTACCGCGTTATATCAGTTAAGCTTGACGAATCTATCAAAGACGATTTATCAATGTTAGAGGATTTGTTAAAACTTGCAATGAATGATGCTTTGTCAAAGGTGTCGGAAAAATTACAAGAAAATATGGCATCTCAACTTGGTGGCCTTGGTTTGCCTCCTGATTTTAAATTGCCGTTTTAAAAATGAAACAATTAGAAGATGTAATCGAAATATTTTCAAAATTACCAGGCCTTGGTCCAAGGTCTGCGCGTAAGATTGCGCTTCATTTTATAAAAAAACGCCATACTCTTTTACCGATATTAAAAGATAAGCTTGATATTCTTGCAAATAATGTTCACGAATGTAAAATTTGTGGAAATTATGGCGAATCTGATAAATGTGATATATGTAAAGATGATAAAAGAGATAAAAAAACTTTATGTATTGTAAATGATGTTTCAGATGTTTGGGCAATTGAGCGAACCAAGAGTTATAATGGCATTTACCATGTTCTAGGTGGCCTTTTATCAGCAATCGATGGAATAACACCTTCTAATTTAAAGCTTGATAAATTAATTTTAAGAGTCCAAAATGACAAAATAAATGAGGTTATTTTTGCTTTACCAGTAACAATCGAAGGTCAAACAACCCTTCATTATATTGCAGAGATATTAAAACCTTGCGGAGTAAAAATAACCATGTTAGCATTGGGAATACCTGTTGGGGGTGAACTTGATTACCTTGACGATGGAACAATCCTTAATGCTATTAAGGCAAGAAATGTATTTTAATGGAGTTTATTAACAATGTTAAATAAGACAAAGATATTAATTTCAACCATGCTTTTGCTTTCTTCTTTTGAAGCAAAGGCTGATTTCCAAAAGGGGCTTGATGCTTATGATGCGGGAAATTATGAACAAGCGTTTAAAGAGTGGCGTGAAAGTGCGGAATCAGGAGATTTAGCAGCACAAAGAAATATTGGTCAGCTTTATCGTTGGGGAAGAGGGGTTGAAAAATCTTCTGAAAATGCTTTTTATTGGTATAAAAAGGCTGCGGATAAAGGGTTTAGCGAGGCTGAATTTTCTCTTGCTTTGATGTATTTAAACGGTGAAGCAGTTGAAGTCGATGAAAAAATGGCTGTAAAACTTCTTAAAAGTGCGGCTAAAAAGGGCTCTTACAATGCGGAAAGAAAATTAGTCGAAATTGAAAACATTGTTAAAAAGGTTGAACAAGGCGAAAAACAACCTGAAATTATTGAAGAAGTAAAACAAATAAGCGAAGCGAAAACTTCTCAAAAAGAAGAGGTTAAAGAAGAAGTTAAAGTTGTTGCTTCTGAAAATCCAATAGAAATCAAAGAGGAAGTGGTTGAGGTTAAAGAAACTCCGGTTGTTGCGGTTGATTTAAAGGAAGATGAAACAAAAATCGAAGTTGACGCTGTTAAAAATCCGCCTGTCCAAGTTTTGGAAGTTGTGAAAGAAGAGACAAAAGCTGAGGTTAAAGCTTCTAAAATTGAACCAGCAATTAAAGAAGTTAAGCCAAAGTATGTCGAAGCAAAAAAAGAAGTTGTTAGTAAAATTGCTCCAAAAAAAGAATTGATGGCACATCTTGCCTCTTATAAAGAAGCAAAAAAGGCCGAAGAAGGTTTAAAAGAGCTTCAATATAAGTTTAAGGAAATAAAAAATTTAAAATCTTCTATGAAATATGTTTATATTGATAAAAAAGGCGAATTTATAAGGCTTTATGTCATTGGTGGCGAAGATGAGATTAAATCTTTATGTAAAAAAATGATGGCTAAAAAAGAATATTGCCATATCGAAAATGTAAAATAAGAGTTTAAAAA
>JAKJEU010000130.1 GCA_022705265.1 Pseudomonadota bacterium
AGTGTATAATAATAAACCATTGCTTAAAAGTTTGGGAGATTATGGTGAGAGCTTACAAAAAAGAATCATTTCATTAAATAATTTTTATGAAGTCGACGAAATTAATAAAAAGTCTTTGGAAAAAGGTAATAATGATTTGAATGTTGGTAAGGCTGCTGTAACCAAGTATGAAGAAATTAAACCTTTGACAAATGATGTTAAAAAAATAAAAGTGCCAGATGCTTATCAAGCTAAGTTTTTTGAAAAAGCAAACGCAAGATAATAATTATTATTAATAATTTAAATTTTAAAAGCCATTTTGAAATTAAAACATCAAAGTGGCTTTTTTATTTGTTATAAGGCATCATTTAAATATATAATTGCTTATAATTACCAAAGGAATAAGGATTGATATTTTGCCAATTAAGATATTACCAAATAATTTAGTAAATAAAATAGCAGCAGGAGAAGTAATCGAACGCCCAGCTTCTGCTTTGAAAGAATTATGCGAAAATTCGATTGATGCTAATTCGACTAAAATTGATATATCCATAATTGATGGTGGAAAATCTTTGATCGAAATATATGATGATGGCGATGGTATTGAAAAAGACGATTTGCCACTTGCAATTACTCGTCATGCGACTTCAAAACTTCCTGATGAAGATTTGTTTAATATCAGTTATCTTGGATTTCGTGGGGAAGCTTTGCCTTCTATTGGTTCTGTTTCAAGGCTTACAATAACTTCAAGAACAAAGGAAGAGTATAACGGTTGGCAAATAAAAGTTGTTGGTGGAAATGTTTTTGAGGTTGAACCAAAAGCAATCGGAAGAGGAACAAATATAAAGGTGCAAGATTTGTTTTTTTCAACTCCGGCACGACTTAAATTTTTAAAAACCAATGCAACGGAAAGCTCTTATTGTGAGGAAGTGGTCGAAAAGCTTGCTTTGGCTAATCATAAAATTGGTTTTTCTTTTACAAAAGATGGTAAGCAAGTGTTTAAATATCATCCATCTTCGCTGGAAAAAAGGATTGAAGATGTGGTGGGTTTCGATTTTATGGAAAATGCAGTTAAAATAGAAGCAGAAACCGACGAAGTAAAAATAAGCGGATATGTTGGCATCCCAACTTATAACAAGGCAAACACAAGGTATCAGTATTTTTTCGTAAATAAACGGTCGGTTAAGGATAAATTTTTATCAAATGCGGTGAAATCAGCATTTCATGCCTTAATGGCACCTGACAGATTTCCTGTGATTGTTTTGTTTTTGGAAATAAAGCCAGAAACGGTCGATGTTAATGTTCACCCCGCAAAATCAGAAGTAAGATTTAAAGATGGTGGAATGATAAGAAGCATGATTATACGGGCTATTACTAATGCTCTTAATTTGGGGGCGTCTAATCAAACGGTAAGTTTAAGTTCGGTTTTAAATCATGGTTTTCATTCTCCTTTTAAAAGTCAAAATCATCAAAATTTAAACGAAGAAAAATTTAGCCTTGAAATACCTAAATCTCTTTATCAAAACTCGCTTGATTTAGGTAATGTGTCGCAAGGAACTATGGAGGAAGTTAAGAAAAATTATCCGCTTGGTTTTGCCAAGGTTCAAATCAAAAACACATATATAGTCGCCGAAAATGACGAGGGATTGGTAATCGTAGACCAACACGCAGCACATGAAAGGTTGACTTACGAAAGGTTGCATAAAGGATATATCGAAGGTGGTGTTACAACGCAAATACTCCTTTTACCAGAGGTTGTGGATTTGAAAGCAGAAGAATATAACGCTTTACTTGATTTAAAAGACGAGGTTGCAAAGCTTGGGTTGGTTATTGATAATTTTGGTTGGCGTTCAATTTTGGTAAGAGAAATTCCAGCAATTTTAAGTGGCACAGATGTAAAGACTCTTATAACTGATTTGGCTGTAACTGTGGTGGATTTAAAGTCCGAAGATTTTTTAAAAGACAAGTTAAAAGATGTCATTGCGACCATGTCTTGTCATGGGTCAATAAGGGCTGGAAGAGTAATGAATATAAACGAGATGAACGAGCTTTTAAGACAAATCGAAGCCGAACCAAATGCAGGTCAATGTATTCATGGAAGGCCTACTTATATAAAAATGCCACTTAATATGATTGAAAAGTTGTTTTTAAGAAAATAAGTGATATAATTTTGTTCTAATGTTTAATTTAATTTTTAAGGTGTTTAAATCATGTATGATATAAAATGGATAAGGGAAAACGGAGCTACTTTTGATAATGGTCTTAAAAGAAGAGGTTTAGAACCAAAGTCGTCCGAAATTCTTGACATTGATGCAAGATGCAGAAAGGCTCAAACAGATTTGCAAGATATGCAAAAAAGAAGAAATGAAATATCTATGCAAATTGCGGAACTCAAAAAACAAGGCAAAGAAACCGAAGTTTTGGTTCACGAAGTCTCCTCCTTAAAAAAAGGCATGGCTGAAAAGGAAGAAGAATTTACTAAATTAAGTGCTGAAATTGAGAAAATTTTAGAAGTAATTCCAAATATGCCAGCCGAAGATGTACCTGTTGGTAAAGACGAAAACGACAATGTTGAAGTAAGAAAAGTCGGCGAACCAAGAAAGTTTGATTTCACACCAAAAGAACATGATGAAATTGGCGTAAATCTTAAATTGATTGATTTTGAAAGTGCTGCTAAGGTTTCTGGTGCAAGATTTGTGTTCTTAAAAGGTGCGATTGCAAGACTTGAAAGAGCTTTGGCTCAATTCATGCTTGATACTCATACCGAAGAACATGGTTATACCGAATACGAAGTTCCTTTGCTTGTGAATGATGCAACTATGTACGGTACTGGACAATTGCCAAAATTTGCCGAAGATTTATTTAAAACAACCGATGGAAGATGGCTTATTCCAACTGCTGAGGTGCCTTTGACAAATTCTATTGCGGGTAAGGTTTTAAATGAAGAAGAACTTCCTTTAAGAATTACTGCTTTAACTCCATGTTTCAGATCAGAAGCAGGTGCAGCAGGAAAAGATACCAAAGGAATGATAAGACAACACCAATTTTACAAAGTGGAAATGGTAAGTATTACTAAGCCAGAAGATTCTGATAAAGAACTCGATAGAATGACAAATTGTGCGGAAACCATATTGAAAAAATTGGGATTGCCTTTCAGAACTATATGCTTATGCACAGGCGATATGGGATTTGGTTCAAAAAGAACTTACGATGTCGAAGTTTGGATGCCAAGCCAAAATAAATATCGCGAAATTTCAAGCTGTTCTACTTGCGGTAATTTCCAAGCTATCAGAATGAATGCAAGATATAAAACCAATGGTCAAAAAGGAACTCAATATGTTCATACTTTGAACGGTTCTGGTATTGCTGTTGGTCGTGCTTTGGTTGCTGTTTTGGAAAACTATCAACAAGCTGATGGTTCTGTGATCGTTCCTGAGGTTTTAAGAAAATATATGAATGGTTTAGAGGTTATTAAGTAAGATATGAGAATTTTGATTACAAACGATGATGGTATTCATGCACCAGGCATCAAAGCTTTGGAAGAAGCAGTAAGAGAGTTTTCAGACGATATATGGGTGGTTGCCCCAGAGACTCCACAAAGTGGGGTGGGGCATTCCATTTCTTTTCATAATCCTCTTCTTAGCATTAAACATGATGAAAGACATTTTGGGGTTAAGGGAACTCCTGCGGACAGTGTGATTTTTGCTTTAAACGGGATATTAAAGGACAAAAAGCCTGATTTAGTATTATCTGGAATTAATCAAGGTGCAAATCAATCCAGTGATATTACCTGTTCTGGGACTATATCTGCTGCGATTGAGGCGACTGTACACGGGATTAAAGCGATTGCCTTTTCTCAATGTGGGTTTAAAAATACTAAATGGGATACCTCTAAGCATTTTATCAAAAAAATGTTTAAAAATTTGGTTGCTTTTGAAATTCCAAAAGATGAATTTTTAAGCGTTAATTTTCCTGATGCTTTGGTTGATGATGTAAAAGGCATTAAACCAGCGGTTCAATCAATTGCAAAATTAAGAGATTTGGTCGGGCCAATTAAACATCATTTTGATTTTGATTATTATTGGGTTGGCGATTTAGCTTTTGATAAAGATTTAACGGGAA
This sequence comes from Pseudomonadota bacterium, assembly GCA_022705265.1. Classification (GTDB taxonomy): domain Bacteria; phylum Pseudomonadota; class Alphaproteobacteria; order JAKJEU01; family JAKJEU01; genus JAKJEU01. The sequence continues at coordinate 4,102 of JAKJEU010000130.1, forward strand.
ATTATGATTATTGTTTGTTAAATGATAAATATGTAATTGTTACCCCTCTTAAAATTAATTTAACTTCTTTTAACTCTATTACAAAATTGGAAAAAATATCATGGTAAACGACGAAAAATATGTTGTTGTAAAGTATGGTGGCAATGCTTTTGGAAAAAGTGATGTTTCTGTTTTCCGTGATATTAATTCTCTTAAAAAAGAAGGAGTTAATGTTATTTTGGTCCATGGAGGTGGTCCTGAAATCACTCGTGGGCTTTTAAAACTTGGTATCGAAAGCGAATTTAAAGGCGGTTTAAGGGTTACAAAAGACCAACAAACAGCATTCGAAATTGCATCAATTTTATCTGGAA
>JAKJEU010000006.1 GCA_022705265.1 Pseudomonadota bacterium
AGCAACTTAAAAAATATAAACAAAGATTGACTGATCATAAGGGTGCTAAATCTGAATCTGTTCGCTTCTCTGTTATCGAATCTGAAAACGAAGAAGAAGTTTCAGCATCAGAAGAAGATGCTCCTATTATCGTTGCTGATATGCAATCTGAACTCCCATTGTGCACAGTAAGTGGCGCGGTTATGAGAATGGATTTGGCAAATGTTCCTGCATTAATGTTTAGAAACACTGCTCATGGTGGTCTTAACATGGTTTACCGTCGTGCGGATGGAAATGTTGGTTGGGTTGACCCAGGTCAAAAATAAGATTTTGATGTAAGAGAGTATGGTTATGAAAATTACGGATCTTATCCAATTAGAAAGCATAAAAGCTGATTTAGAAGTAACAAGCAAAAAAAGTTTGTTACAAGAACTTTCAACAGTTGCTTTTAATAACTATAAAATTGATGAAAGTACAGTTTTTGACGCTTTGCTCGAAAGAGAAAGATTAGGCGCAACAGGAATTGGTAATGGTGTTGCGATTCCTCATGGAAAAATTTCTGGAATTGGCAAGCCTTATGGTGTTTTTGCAAAATTAAAAAAGGCAGTTGACTTTGATTCTACTGATGATAAGCCTGTTGATTTGGTATTTTTGCTTCTTGCTCCTGAGACTGCTGGCGCTGATCACTTAAAAGCTTTGGCTTGTGTTTCAAAGATTTTAAGAAATAGTGACGCTGTTAAAAAGTTGCGCTCTTCTGTATCGGAAGAAGAAATTTTAAGAATTTTAACCGAGGCTGATGGTAACAATTAACCTCTCTTAAAACCATAATAAAACCCGCTTTTTTTAATTTAAAAGGCGGGTTTTTTATTTTTATGATAATTGGTGGTGATTATATGTTTTCGGTCACCACAATCAAAATAAGAGGTATCAATAAAAGATACGCCGACACATCGATATTAACGGTATGTTGTAAAAATTGCATAATTTTTCCTAACTTATTTGTTTTTGAATATAAGAACTTTTTTTTAAGTTCACTTTATAATTTTAATATAAAAAGTTATGTAATGTCAAAAAAACTTCAATTTTTGGCGGTTTCATAAGGGGTTTGTTTGTTTTTTTAAAGCCTCGATTGCTTTTATCATATCCATTCCAAATTTGTAAAAATCATCGATATATGACAAATCATAAGCATTATGCAAAGAAATTATATTGTTATCGTTTTCATCAGCAATATAAGTCATGGGTTCATAACAATGACAAGTTAAATGGTATTCATCGCCATTATAAATCAACCCCATATGTTTTTTGTCAGCATATATGATAAATTGTTCATCAACAAACAATATCTTATTTCCATTGATTGATGTAATTAACTTTTTTTCTTCTTTTGTTAAATTTTTAAGAAAAATGCAATATTCATTTGGATAACCGCCAACAAATTCCATTTTAGGTATTTTTATTTGTTCAGGGTTTTTAATCCATAAACACACTTTATTATGAAACCTTGCTAAGCTCAGTTCTTCGCCATTATATAATATATTTTTTTGCATATTTTAATAAAACTTGACCTCAGTACGGCGGTTTTTTGGTTCGATAACTTCGTCTTTGGTTTTTACGGCTTGGCCTTTTTCGCCCATGCCTTTGACAATCATTTTATCCTTTGCTACACCCTTTTTTTCCAAAGCACGAGCCACGACTTTTGCTCTTCTTTTTGAAAAAATGTCGTTGATGCGTTCACTTCCTTTTGAATCGGTATAACCATAAACGGTCAAACTTTCAGGATTGTTAACTTTGTAATCGTTGGCGATTTCGTCGATAAAATTTGTTGCCTTTTTTGGAATAGAAGCACTGTTAAATTTGAAATAAATGATATAAGTATCGTCTTGTTTTAAAAACGAAGGCTCGTTTACTTCTTTTAAAGAGGATGTTACGGCTTTGTCGTTGTTATTTGATGGGTTTAAAACGACACTGGTTCTTGAAATTTCGATTTCTTCGGTTATATTTGTTGTTTCAGATTTTGCTTCAACCTTTACTTCCTCGCCATTTTTTACGGCAACTCGTTCTTCTAAAAGCTCGACAATGTTTTTATCCTCGCCCTTTACATTTTTAAGTTCGATTTTGTTTTGTTCCAAAAAAGCATTTTCTTGGTTAAGGGTTGGCTCTTCTTTTCCTTTGCCTTCGAAAAATTTGATGGAATTTAAAAACTTGTCGTTACAATTTTTAAACAAAGCTTCGTCAAATTCTAATTTTTCGATGCTGGTGGCATAAGTTAAACATTCGTAACCGCCTTGGATATATGCGGAATCAGTTTGGCTTTTGATTTTTGCACCGTGGGAAAAAGCGGTATCAACTCTTTTATAATAATCTTCAATTATTTGTTTGTAATTGTCCATTATTTCTCTGGCACCGAAAGGTTCAACACTTGGAGATTCGCCCTTTGAAGCCCATTTAGCGCGTCTTAAAAATATTTTGACATTGTCCCAATCGCTTTTTTCTTCGGCCACCTTGGCAAGCTCGATATACTCGTTTTTCAAAGTTTTATCAAAAACATTACCCTTACTTTCCATATTTTCGATATCCGTGATATCATAATGGCTGGCACAACTTGTCAAAGACATAATTAAAAAAGAAATAATAAAAAACTTTTTCATCAGTTTTCCCTTGCTTAAAATCAATTAAAAAATTAACCTCATTTATAATAATAAATATTAACCTAAAAAGTAAAAAAAATGAAAGAATTAATTGGTTTAAGTAAACAAGAATTAGAAGATGAAATAAAAGCAATCGGTGAAAAGCCTTTTCGTGCCAAGCAATTGTGGCATTTTATATATAATCAAGGTTTAACAGATTTTGATTTAATGACGACTATATCAAAGCCTTTGAGAAAGTTTTTTAAGGAAAATTATACTCTTTCCCGCCCAAAAGTCATAAAAAACGAAATTTCCTCGGATAAGTCTGCAAAATGGGTTATCGAGCTTAAAGACAAGAAAAAAGTCGAAACCGTATTTATTCCAGAAGAAGATAGAGGAGCGGTTTGCATATCGACCCAAGTTGGTTGTGCTTGTGGATGTAAATTTTGCTTAACAGGGACTATGAAGCTTCAACGCAATCTAAGTGCAAGGGAAATTGTCGAACAAGTAATGGTGGCAAGAGACACTTATAACGAATGGCAAAACGCGGTCGAAGAGGATAATCGAGTTTTATCAAATATTGTGGTCATGGGAATGGGCGAGCCTTTGCATAATTATGACAACACGGTTAAGGCATTAAAAATCATCATGGACGGCGATGGTATGGCGATTTCAAAACGCCGTATTACTTTGTCAACTTCGGGTGTGGCTGATAAAATTCCTTTGGTTGCAAAGGATTTAGAAGTAAAATTGGCGGTTTCTCTTCATGCTTCTAATGACGGGATTCGAAACGAAATCATGCCAATTAATCGCAAATATCCAATTAATGATTTGATGGAAGCTTGCAAAGAATATCAAGATTTAAGAGGAAAACGCTCTTACATTACTTTTGAATATGTCATGTTAAAAGGCATTAACGACAAGCTTTCTCATGCAAAAGAATTAATTAGAATGATGGAACAATATAAAATTAAGGCGAAATTCAACCTTATTCCGTTTAATTCATGGGAAGGTTCGGAATTTACTTGTTCAGACGACCGCGACATTATAAGGTTTGCCGAAGCTTTGATGAAAGCAGGATATGCAAGCCCGATAAGAGTTTCAAGAGGTCGTGATATTTCCGCCGCTTGTGGTCAATTGGCTGGTAAAAACGCAAATTATGATTGATTTTGGTGATACAAAAAACTTTTTCAAAATGCTGGATGAAATTATTTCAAACTCGAAAATTGTAATCGACCGTAAAAAAGGAACGCACCACCCAAAATATCCATCCATCAAATATGAAGTCGATTATGGGTATTTAGAAGGTACCTTATCAATGGATAACGGTGGAATTGATGTTTGGTTGGGGTCTAATCAAGATAAGTTGTTAGACGCGGTTATGGTTACGGTCGATATCGTTAAAAAAGACAGTGAGATTAAGCTTTTAATCGGTTGTAATGAGGAAGAAAAACAAAAAATATATGCCTTTCACAATAATTCGGAATATATGAAAGGCATATTGATAAAAAGGTCTTAAACTTCCCTTATGACTTTGGCGGGGTTTCCACCGACTATCATATTGTTTTTTATGTCTTTTGTAACGACCGCTCCGGCTCCGATTATTACATTGTCGCCAATGGTAACACCAGCAAGGATTATGGCACCTCCGCCAATCCATACATTGTTGCCGATTTTGATTTCTTTGCCACCTTCTTTGCCACTTAATCGCTCGGTTGGGTTAATTGGGTGGGTTGCGGTGTAAATTCCAACTTTTGGGCCGATTAAAACATTGTCTCCGATAGTTATTTTGCAAACATCAAGAAAACAACAATCGTAATTGGCAAAGAAATTTTCGCCAACTTCGATATTGTATCCGTAATCGCAATAAAATGGGGCTTCAATGTTAAAGCTTCCCTTTGCCTTTATAATTTTGCTTAAAAGGTCCTTTTTTAATTCTTTTAAAGAGGGCGGAGTGGAGTTAAAGGAAAAAATAATATCCTTTGCAAAGCCTCGCTCCTTTACAAGCTCGGCATCACTTGCGTCATAAAGTTCCCCATCCAGCATTTTTTGTTTTTCAGATTTCATTTTACTAAATCCCCGTTTGACGAATGCCTTCGGATACGGCAATCGCGGTCGAAATCGCAAGGTTTAAGGAACGATAACCCTCTTTCATTGGAATTCTTATTCTTGCGTCGGATTTTTCGTGAATTTCGTCGGTTACGCCCGCACTTTCTTTGCCAAAAAGCAAGATATCATTTTCTTTGAACTTGAAATCATAAAGATTTTCCGAAGATTTAGTGGTAAGTAACACAATTCGTTCGTCCTCAGACTTGGAATTTAAAAAATCCTCAAAAGAAAGGTGGAATTTGATTTTTTTAAGGTCGATATAATCCATTCCTGCTCTTTTTAACGCTTTATCATCAAACACAAAACCACAAGGTTCAATGATTTCAAGAGGTATCCCAAAGCAAGCAGCCATTCTAATAATTGTTCCAGTGTTTTGAGGAATGTCAGGTTCAAAAAGTACTATTTTCATTTTTTTTCGTCTTCTTTGTTAAAATTGTTTTCATCATCATTATCGTCTAATGGTGTATCAGTTGACAAAGCATTTTCCAAGTCGATTTTTTTAATTTCACGATTTTCTTTGACTTCTTTTATTATGTTGCCGTCTTCGTCAAATTCCACACAATCAAAATAAGCTTTTGTCGGGCTTATGAAGGAGCAGTTAAGAATTTTTTGAGATTTAAAAACAGCCTTACGATTGGTTTTCATACATTCGGTATTGGCAATTTCCAATAATTCTTCTTTTTTTGTTGTAATTGAATTATAACAAACCGCGACTGTATCAAGATTTGATTCCCCAACAAGATAGCTTTTCCCAGCCTCTCTTCTCGAGTCGATAAAAGGCTTGGTAATTCCACAGCCAGATATTATAAAAATTGAAATTAAAATAAGTTTTTTAAGATTCTTTGTTTGCATTATTTTGTTCTATCCATTATATTATATACTTTAAGAGTTATAAATTATGTTAATGTTAACAATAAATGAATAGTAAAACAAATAAATATCGTTTAGTCACTCGTGCGGACTTTGATGGACTTGTAAGCTCAATGCTTTTAAAAGAGCTTCACATGATAAGCGAAACTGTGCTTATTCAAGCAAAGGATATTCAAAACGGCTCGTTTATTCCGTCTAATCGGGATATTTTGGTAAATCTTCCTTATCATAAGAATGCTTATTTGGTGTTTGATTACCGAATTACCGAAATGTTAAGAATTTGTGACAAGCGACAAAATCATATAATTGTTCCTGGATTTTCTTCGGCTCGGGCAATTTATAACCATTTTGGTGGCGAAAGGGAATTTCGATATTTCCCTGAAAAACTTTTGATGTCTGCTGATGATTTCAATTATGCAAGATTTACAATGGACGATGTTTTGCATCCAAAAGATTGGGTTTTGCTTGGGTTCTTGCTTGACCATCGTTCAAGGTTGGATACTGTTTCTGATTTTAAAATATCTCATGAAAAGTTTTTTACAAACCTTCAAAGCGTTTGTATCAATACTCCGATTAAGGATATCATGAACCTTCCTTATGTTAAGGAGCGGGCGGTGGTTTATTTTTCTCATCAAGAAAATTTTAAAAACCAACTTAAAAAATGTACCAAGGTTATCCAAAATATCGCGATTACCAATTTCTTAAATGAAAAAGAGGTGTATGTCGGTAACCGTTTTATGATTTATGCGATGTATCCTCATTCTGATATGTCGATTACGATTACCAAAAACTCGACCAAGGGAAGTGTTACTTTTTCTTGTGGTAAGTCGATACTTAATCGCGGTACTTCCGTGGTTAATATTGGCGAAATTATGAGAAGATATAATGGTGGTGGCCATGCTGATGCTGGTGCTTTCCGCGTTGACGAGGATTTTATAAACCAAATCGAAGAAGAGTTAATAAATCAACTTACGGAAGATGTTTAAAGCATGAGCGAAAAAGCATTCAGACTTGTTACTCGAAGTGATTTTGACGGAATTGCCTCTGCGGTGCTTTTAAGAGAGCTTGGTTTGATTGATGAAGTAAAATTCGCTCACCCAAAAGATGTTCAAGACGGCGAAGTCGAAATTACAAGAACCGATATTACCACTAATCTTCCTTATTCTAAAAACGCTCATTATGCTTTTGACCACCATATAAGCGAGGTTACAAGAGTTGGCGAAAAATCAAATTATATTGTCGACCCTAATTCTCCTTCGGCGACCCGTGTGGTTTATAATATGTTCGGTGGCAAAGAAGCGTTTCCAAATATTTCCGAGGAATTTTTGGACGCGGTGGATAAGGCGGATTCGGCAAAATTTACAATGGACGAGGTTTTAAATCCAAAAGGTTGGACTTTGTTAAGTTTTTTGATGGACGCAAGAACCGGTCTTGGTCGTTTCCATCATTTTAATATCTCAAACTATCAACTTATGTATGATTTGATTGATTATTGCCATAAACATAAAAATGTTGAGGAAATATTAAGGCTTCCTGATGTTAAGGAGCGGGTCGAGCTTTATTTTGCGCATCAAGACCGATATAAAGAAATGTTAAAAAGATGCACAAATGTTTATGGAACGGTTGGTGTGGTTGACTTGCTTAACGAAGATGTTTTGTACACGGGAAATCGTTTTGTTGAATATGCGATTTATCCTTCGGTGAATGTTACGGTACGGGTTATGTGGCGTGTTATGGGCAAAAGAGTCGTTTTTGCTTGTGGTAAGTCGATATTTAACCGTACAAATAAAATAAATGTTGGTGAGCTTATGCTTAAATACGGTGGCGGAGGGCATAAAAATTCTGGTACTTGCCAAGTTGATTTTGAAAATGCTATAAATATAAAAGATGAAATAATATCGGCTCTTAACGGTTAAAAATAGGGGAATAATGAATATGACAAATGGCGAAGAATCAGAAAAGTATAGGCTTGTTACAAGAAGTGATTTTGATGGCTTGGTATGTGCTTTGTTGTTAAAAGAATTGGACATGATTGACAATATAAAATTCGTCCATCCAAAAGATGTCCAAGACGGTAAAATCGACTTAAATGAAAAGGATATTTTAACAAATCTTCCTTATTCAAGTAAGGCTTTGCTTGTTTTTGACCATCATGCTTCCGAAACTTTAAGAGTTGGTAGAGATAAGGAAAATTGGGTGATTGATACTAATGCTCCTTCGGCCTCACGGGTTGTGTATGAAAGTTTTGGTGGCAAAGAAAGATTTACCAATATTTCCGATGAAATTATGCATGCGGTGGATAAGGCGGATTCCGCTCAATTCAGTCTTGATGATGTTTTAAATCCAACCGGATGGGAGCTTTTAAGCTTTATCATGGATGCAAGAACAGGTCTTGGAAGGTTTAGAGATTTTCGCATTTCAAATCAACAATTGATGAGCGAATTAATTGACCATTGCAAAGGCTTTTCAATCGAAGAAATTATGAAAAATCCGGATGTTATGGAAAGAGTTAATCTTTATCGTGAACAACAACCTTTGTTTATTAAGCAATTAAGAAAATGTACCAAAATTGACGGAAAAGTGGGTGTTATAGAGCTTAGGAACGAAGAAACAATATATGCCGGTAATCGTTTTATGGTTTATGCCTTGTTCCCTGAGATGAGGGTTTCAATGCATGTTATGTGGGGCAAAAATAAACAAAATGTGGTTTTTGCTTGTGGTAAATCAATTTTTAATCGTGATTTAAATAATCTTAATATCGGCGAGGTTATGCTTAAATACGGTGGCGGCGGGCACAGAAACGCTGGCACTTGTCAAGTTGATATCGAAGATTCCGATACCAAAAGAGATGAAATTATAAAAATATTTAATCAAAAATAAATTTTTAAGAGGCAAAAAAAATGTATCAGATTACTTTGAAAAAAGAACTTTTAAGAGAGTTTTGTGCTGAAAATTGTGCTTTTCTTATTTCATATATTAACAAAAATAATGTAAAAGAAGATGATTTGTTGTATAATATGTACCAAGATATGGTCGATATAAGAAATGATATAGTTGGAAGCAAATATCAAGACGAAGAGTCTTTAATCGAAGTTATGGGTGTTTGCAAATATTTTAAAAAAATCATCGAAAGGCTTGATTAATGAGTGGAATTGAAACTTATACAAAAGAAGAATTCGAAGCTTCTTATAATATGGTTTTTAAAGAAATAACTAAAAATAAAAAACCTGATGAAAATCCTACGGCCTCTTTTATCGGCGGACAACCTGGAAGTGGTAAGACTATGTTGGCTGATATGATTTTAAAAGAAAATCCAAATACCATTTTTATTAATTCGGATGAATATCGCAAATATCACCCAAGATATAAAGAAATAATTGAAAAATATGGCAAAGAATCTTCTATTTATACTCATAAAATTTCTTCTGAAATAACAGATACTTTGATTGAAAGATTAAGCGATCAAAAATATAACCTTATTATCGAAGGGACTTTGAGAACTTCGGAAATACCTTTGAGATTTTCAAAAGAATTAAAAGAAAAAGGTTATAAAAATAATTTAAGTTTGGTTTCGGTTAAGTCTGAAAAATCTTATCTTGGAAATTTGTTGCGATATGAAAAAATGCTTGCTTGTGGGTTGCTTGCAAGGTTAACTCCAAAAGAATATCACGACATGATTATCGGCAAAATTGCGGATAATGTCAAAGAGGTTGATGAAAGCAAAAGATTTTCAAATATAACTATTTATAATCGTGATGAAGAATTGTTGTTTGATAGTTCAAAGGGCGATAAAAATCCTGAAAAAGTTATTGCAAATGAGTTTTTAAGACCTATGAACAAAAAGGACATAGATGAATTAAACGCTGGATATAATGAGCTTTTTGATTATATGAAAAAAAGAAATGCTAGCGATGAAGAAATTTTAAATGCAAAAAAAAACAAAAAGGAAGCTTTGGCAAAGTCTAAAAGAATGACTTTTGTGGATAATAAAATTGCTGCAAAAATGAGAAAAGAATTTAAAAAATAAACTTTTTTTGATTTAATAATTAAAAATATTTTTTGTCACAATCTTGATAAAAATAATGCAAATTTTGTTAATTTGTTGTATATTTTTTGTCAAGATTGTGATATTTTTTATTTATAGTTAAATTTTTAGATGTTAAATCAAAAATCGAAAGACTTAAACAATGAGTGGAATAGAAGTTTATACAAAAGAAGAATTTCAAAACTCTTTTAATAATGTTTTCAAAGAAATTACCAAAAACAAATCAATTGAAAAAAATCCGATTGCATATTTTATTGGCGGACAACCTGGAAGTGGTAAGACTATGTTAGCTGATATGCTTATGGAAAAAGACGAAAATATAGTTTACATAAATGGTGATGAATATCGTAAGTATCATCCAAGATATAAAGAAATCGTTGAAAAATATGGTAAAGATGCCGCAATCTATACTCAAAAATTTTCTTCTGAAATAATTGAAAATTTAATCGAAAATTTGGGGGATAAAAAATATAACCTTATAATTGAGGGGACTTTAAGAACTTCTGAGGTTCCTGTAAAATCTGCAAAAGCTTTGCAAAAAAAAGGTTATCAAACGGATTTACATATTATTGCGGTTAAGCCTGAAATGTCATATCTTGGGACTTTGTTGCGGTATGAGGGAATGCTTGCTTGTGGTTTGTTCGCAAGAATGACACCGAAAGAACATCATGATATGGTGGTTAAAAGTATTTCTTCTAATATAAAAGCGATTGATGAAAGCAAAGTTTTTAGAAATACTTTTGTTTATAATCGTGAAAAAGAAGTTTTGTTTGACAGCACAAAGGGCGATAAAAATCCTGAGAATGTAATTGAAAAAGAATTTAAAAGAGAAATGATGGAAAAAGATATTGGCGAAATCATAAAAGGGTATGAAACCATTTCAGAATACATGCAAAAAAGAGGTGCAAGTATGGAAGATTTTGTTGAATTAAATAAACAACGAAAAGAAGCGTTAAGACCTAAGAATATAAAATTGCCAGAATCTTTTAAAATTTCTAAGCGCAAGAGTGAGTTTGCAAAATAATTATTATAAACCTTCTTCGATATTTTCTGGCGTTGGTTCTATTTTTATATCGCAATAAGGTTTTTTACAATTAATTCCTTGTTTAACTATGATTCTATTTTCCGAAAGCCCAGGCACAGTAATTGCAAAATAACCGTATTTTTCTGGATTTTTAAGGAATTGTATCAAATTTTTATCCTTAGGGCTTGTCGCAAAACCCGAAGTTTCGATTACCATGTCGACAGACTTATTGTTTAATATATTTTTGAAACTTTCTTTACCAACTTCGGCCAAAGAAAAATTATCAGGTAAATAATTAATATATTGTTCTTCGATACTGTAAACTTTTATTTTTTGAGTGAATTCAAGCGATTTGATAAAGGAAACGGTTTCTTTGATGGGTAAAGTTGCATAACTTTTTCCAAAAATGCGCGAAGGATTGACCAAGATATCCGTTTGTGGAGGCATGGTATGAACTCTTGGGATAACACAAAGGAGGCAAAAGCTGAAAATCACCAAACTTTTTTTATCGTTATAAAAGAAAAGTTCCATATTCACCAACATTTCTGCAATCATTATGCTTCCGAAAATAAGGAAAAAACAACCAAGTTGCACAATGTAATGAGGATAAGGATAAAATAAAATCCCAGAAATTAAGGGAGAAATTAAAGTTGCTCCCCAAAATACAACTCTAAAACCGTGATTTTTGAATATTGTGGTTCTGGTTTTATAATGTTCCATCGCTCCACCCAACAAAAGCACAAAAGCAATAATAAAAATCATGCCTTCGGTAACAATCGAACGATAAGAATTGGTTGGAATGAATACAGGATAATGAAAGAAAAGGTTAAGCCCAAGCACCTTAATCATGTTTAAAAGATTTGTAAACAAATGATGAAAAAGAGTCAAAGGAGAAGCAAGAAAAGCCTTAAAAATATTGTCCGTATCACCAAAAGTTGAAAGCCATACATTTTCTTTGTAATCAAGGTCGTAAATTTTTGATGCGATGGAAATTTCTTGCCATTTTTGCCAATTTATGAAAAAACATTCTTTAAAAGTTCGAATAAAACTTTCTTCTTTATCCGTAAAAATCGGAAGCCCATGATTATAAGCAATGAGCAAAATAATAGTTATCACCGATATTACCGCCATTTCTTTTTTGTTGTTTTTGTAATCTTTTAAAACAAGCACAAGACCGATGATAAAGGCGATGAAAAACGAAATAAGATATGCTTCGTTAACATATGAGGCAAAGAACAAAAATATGCTTATAACGATGAATTTTAACGATTTTGAATTGGTAAATTCGCTTATGATAAAACCGATTAAAAGAAAAGATAAAGTCAAAAGGCTGTCTTTTTCGTAAAGCGAAGTATTAAAGCACCCAATCATCCAAATAAAGGAAATAAGCATGGAATTTATAATTTTTTTGGTAATCAAAAAACAATAAGTATAAATTGCCAAAGTGCTGATGGTGGAAAGTGCAAGAATATTAAAATAATAAGTATCGATTATATCGACTGAAAAAAGTGATAAAAATTTCAAAAACAAGGTATATATATAACCTGAATTTGCCCCTAAATTCATGATATCGTGCGAGCTTAATTTAAAAGCATTCACAAGGCTTATTGAACCTTGCCCCAAAGTCAAATCCAGCGTGGTTTCCATGCCACTTAAAAAGAAAAAGTTGCAAAGAAAAATGGTGAAAAATCCGATGAAAAAATTGCTTTTTATTACTTCCAAAATTTTGCTTAATAAAAACGATGCTTTTTCTTTTAAAATAGCTTTTATGAGTGATAATTTTTCGGTTATTTTTAAAAAAACTTTGTTATTTTTTATTCCTTTTTTATTTATTCTTTTATTGGAAATATCGTTTTTTGCTAATTCCTTGGAATTATTTGAGATTTCTTTGGTTTCTTGCATGTTTTTTAACCCATAAAAATAAAATAAGAATTGCTTTATAAAACAAAGTTGTCATATTATTTTTACTATAACATTATTAAGATTTTAATAACAACTTTTTAAAAATTGAAAGAAGATAGCATGAAATATATATCAACTCGCGGAAAATCGGAAAAGTTAACCTTTGAAGAAGTGCTTTTAAAAGGTCTTGCACCTGATGGAGGTCTTTATTTACCGGACATAACCGACGAAGAATATAAAAAATTGGTTGATATAAAAGCGTTGAAAAATTTGAGTTATTCTGACCTTGCATTCAAAGTCATGCAACCTTTTGTTAAGGGTTCGGAAAATATCAGTGACGAAGATTTGAAAAAGCTTTGTTATGATACATATCAAAATTTCAATCACAAAGCGGTCGCACCTTTGAAATTATTGGATACGAATCTTTTTGGAATGGAACTTTTTCATGGTCCGACTTTGGCTTTCAAAGATTATGCTTTACAGTTAGTGGGAAGATTGTTTGACCATGTTTTGAAAAAAAGAGGCGAAAATTTAACCATAGTCGGAGCAACCTCAGGCGATACTGGTTCTGCTGCGATATATTCGGTTATGGGTTCAAAAAATGCCAAAATTTTCATGCTTCACCCTTATGGAAAAGTATCAGAAGTCCAAAGAAAACAAATGACTTCTGTGGTGGCGGATAATGTGTTTAACTTGGCTGTTGATGGTAATTTTGATGATTGCCAAGCGATTGTAAAAGCTTTGTTTAACGACCACGCTTTTAATGAAAAAATGAATTTGGGTGCAGTAAATTCCATCAATTTTGCAAGGATTTTGGCACAAGTCGTATATTATTTTTATGCGGGCTTACTTGTTGGCGGAGATATGGAAGAAGTCAGTTTTTCTGTGCCAACTGGTAATTTTGGTAATGTTTTAGCAGGCTTTATCGCGATGAAAATGGGGTTAAAGGTTAAAACTTTAATCATTGCATCAAACCCAAATGATATTTTGCCAAGGTTTATAAGCTCTGGAAAAATGGAGAAGAAAGAAGTAAAGGCTTCCTTAAGCCCTTCTATGGATATTCAAATTTCATCAAATTTCGAAAGATTGTTGTTTCTTGCTTTGGATAAAAACAGCGAAAAATTATGCCAAATGATGGAGGATTTTAACAAAAAAGGAAGTTACGAAGTCGATAAAAAAACATATGAAAATATCACAAATGTTTTTAAGGCGGTGGCGTTAAGTGATGAAGGTACTTTGGAAAGTATCAAAAAAACTTATGAAGAAACAGGTGAAATTCTTGACCCTCATTCTGCGATTGCGGTTTTTGCAGCAAGAGATGAGGCAAAATACACCAAAACCATCGCAGTCCTTACCGCTCATGGTGCAAAATTTGAAGGAGCGGTTAAAAAAGCGATTAACAAGTCTCCGATTTTCCCTTCATTTTTGGAAAACATTATGAAAGGCGAAGAAAAATGCGAAAGAATTTCAAACGATGCCGAAATGGTTAAAAATTATATTTTGAAAGCGACAAAATAATGACATTAAAATTACAAAAAATTGATAACAAAATTAACCTTATAACCGATAATTTACACGATGTTGATACTGTATCTTTGGGCGTTTGGGTAAGAACAGGGGCAAGAAACGAGGTTAAGGAATTAAACGGTATTTCTCACTTTTTAGAGCATATGGCGTTTAAAGGTACGACTACTCGTTCAGCCAAGGAAATCGCCGAAGAAATTGAAAATGTCGGTGGTGTTATTAATGCCTATACTTCACGCGAAGTTACCGCTTATTATGTAAAATTGTTAAAAGAAGATGTTAATTTAGGGCTTGATATATTGTCCGATATTTACCAAAACTCTATCTTTATCCCAGAAGAAATGGAAAGAGAACGAGGCGTAATTATCCAAGAAATTAACCAAAGTTTGGATAGTCCAGAAGATGTCGTTTATAACAATTTCCAAAAACTTTGTTACACCGACCAACCTATGGGCAGGACTATCTTGGGGGATGAAGAAATTATCCGTCAAATCACTCGTGAAGATATGGTTAATTATATGAAAACTAACTATACCGCAAGCCGTACTGCGGTTTCGGTATGTGGTAAGTTTGACGAAGCAGAAATTAAGGATTTGGTGTCTTTAAAATTCAAAAATCTTTCCACCGAAACTGTTGCTCCTGCTTTAAAAGCAAATTACACAGGCGGATTTAATATCCAAAAATCTGACCACGAACAAGTAAATATTGTACTTGGGTTTGATGGTGTTGGTTATTTGGATAAAGATTTTTATCCAAGTTCAATTTTGGGTTCGGTGCTTGGTGGCGGAATGTCTTCAAGACTTTTCCAAGAAGTAAGGGAAAAACACGGACTTTGTTATTCGATTTATTCTTTTTCTCAAAGCTCAACGGACAGCGGAACTTTTATTGTTTCTGCTGGGACTTCAAAGGAAGAGGCAAATAAGTTAATTGATTTGGTTGCAAAAGAATTAAAAGGTGCAATCGGAACAATCACCGAAGAAGAACTTAACCGTTCAAAAAATCAATTCAAAGCTTCTTTGTTAATGGCAAGAGAAGACAGTCAATCAAGATGCGAACAAAACGCAAGACAACTTTTGTTGCGTGGTCGTTTGATTGATGTTAGCGAGACTTTGGAAAAAATCAACGCAGTTAAAATTGACGATTTGCATAGAGTTTTACAAAAAACTTTGTCTTCGAAAATGTCTTTTTCTGCACTTGGTCCTGTTGGTAACCTTTATAAACCAGAGGAAATCGAAGGAAAATTTAAACTTTAAGATTTTTAAGGAGTAAATAATAAATGAAATATGTAATGATGATGACTTTGGCGCTTTTAATGGGTTGTACGGGTCTTGGCACCACAAACACTACTTATTCAAGAAACGAAGTTGGTACTGAATCAACCGTTGAATACGGCGTTATTGTTGCAATTGACCCAGTAACGGTCGAAGAAGAAGACACAGGAGTTGGAACTTTGGCTGGGGCTGGACTTGGTGCGGTTGCTGGTTCTATGCTTGGTGGTGGTACAAGATCAAATCTTGCTGGCGGTATCGTTGGTGGGCTTGCGGGAGGAATTGCGGGTCGTCAAACCGAAAAAGCAATTATGAAAGGAACTTCATATCGTTTTATGGTGGAAAAAGATAATGGTAAAACCGTTTCAATTATTCAAAGTAACGAAAAAAACTTTAACATTGGCGATAATGTTTTAATTATCAAAGGCAAGCAAACAAGGCTTGAATTCGATAAAAGATAGTTTGGTTAAAAAGGGGGTTAAAAAAAAGCCCTCTTTTTTATTTGACATTTTATTTTTAAAGCGGTAATTTTAATCGTAAGTATTAATTTTTAAGGAAAAAGGAGATTTTTGATGTCGGTTTTAAAAGAATATTATAATTGCCAAGCTTCTTTTTGCTTAACTTTTATTTAAAAATATTTTTTTCATTACAATTTATTTTTTTAAATAAGGCTTTTTGTCGTTAACAAAAGAGCTTGGTATTCTTTCATATATTTTTTTAAAATTTAAAATAAAGGATACTTTAAGACGATGAAGTCTATTAAAAATTTAGGGTTTAGTGATTTTCATGAAAAATCGCTTGAACCTTGCGATATCGAAAATTATAAAATTTCAAGAATAACCGCAGAACATAAAAACTCTTATATCGTAAATGATGGAAATTACGATTATTTTGCAACCATTTCAGGCAAATTTTTTCATAAATTACAAAATGAGGGAACAATTCCCGTGGTGGGCGATTTTGTTTTGTTAAAAAAGGATACTCTAAGCCCCGCAATAATTGAAAAAATAGTGCCAAGAAAAACTTGCCTTAAACGAATTTCAAAACTTAACCGTAAGAGCTTTAACATATCAAACAAAGAACAAATCATCGTAAGCAATGTTGATAAAGTTTTTATCGTTACCAGCTTGAACCAAGATTTCAACCTTTCAAGAATTGAGCGGGCGTTAAGCTTTGTTTATGATTCAGGGGCGTCTCCAATAATTTTATTAAGTAAAAGTGATATTTGCGATAATTTGGACGAATTAATGGATAAGGTGGAACAAATCGCTTTTGGTGTTCCCATAATCGCTTACAGCAATGTTACAAAGGATGGGCTTGATAAAATAAAATCGTTTATAAAACAAGGCGAAACTTATTGTTTGATTGGCTCTTCTGGGGTTGGTAAGACAAGCCTTATAAACAATATTTGTGGTTTAAATGAAAAAACAATCAAGATAAGAGAGGGCGATGATAAAGGAAAACACGCCACGACCTCGAAAGCTTTGTATGTTTTGGAAAATGGTGGAATGATTGTGGATTTACCAGGTTTAAGAGAGATTGGAATTTTCAATGAAAACGAGGGCTTTGATACAACTTATAGCGATATCGAAGAGCTGATTGGTCTTTGCAAATTTTCTGATTGTACTCATACCAATGAGCCTAATTGTGCGGTAAGGCAAGCAATAAAGGACGGTTTTCTTGATGAGAGGAGGTTTAAAAATTATCTTAAACTTAAAAAAGAACAAGAATTTGTAACGGATAAAAAGCAAGCCATGTTAAAAAGAAAACAAGAATTAAAACGAATTTCAAAATTAATAAGGCAAATGAATAACTAACCAATGAAAAAGCCCATCTAAAAAATCATCAGATGGG
Organism: Pseudomonadota bacterium; assembly: GCA_022705265.1. Lineage (GTDB taxonomy): Bacteria > Pseudomonadota > Alphaproteobacteria > JAKJEU01 > JAKJEU01 > JAKJEU01. The sequence continues at coordinate 17,206 of JAKJEU010000006.1, forward strand.
CTTTTTTTTATATTATTTTATGTTTTGCAATTATTTCACAAAAAGTCTTACTTCAACATTGTTGACTTCTGAACTTGTGATGTTTGCAACCTTAATGCGGTTAGTAGGAACGCCCATGTTCAAAAGAGATTTATAAACACGGTCAGTGGAATTTTTTGCATCCACACCCTTGGTTGAACCAGAAATAGGGGTAATACCAACTAAATCAAATTCGACCGAACTTTTCTTTTCCAAAGCGCGTTTTACAGCTTGGAACAAAGCTTGTTCATAGGAAACATTTCTTTTGTCAAAACGGATTGTAACCAATGCTCTTTTTCCGCTGATATTTTCGATCATGTCTTTATTAGCGCTTGTCGAAGAAATCACAGGAGTATAAGCACTTTGAATAGGGTTGGTGGTATAAAGTTGACCATCACGAATAGCCATAGCAAGAGCGTTCATGTTTCTTTTTTCAATTGCCATATATTGTTGTTGGCGATTGATATCAAGATTGATTTCGTTAAAGGTTCTTTCGATTTGAACCGAAGCTTGAGCAGCAGCATTTTCAAGAACTTTTAATTCCGCGTGGTCTTCATCAACAGCACCAGAAATATTAAAAGCAGCCTTGATAGAGTCGATTATATAAGTAATCATACCAGAATCAGCAGTCAAAGAAGCAAGCAAACCATTTAACAAAGCAACATCAGAAGATATCGCGTCAAGTTCAAGTCCAGCTTGGTGCCATTTTTCGTTTAATATAGGGTTTCCAGGAGTTGTACCAACTTGAAGTCTTGAATTAATCACGGCAACGATTTCGTGATATTTTCTTGCATCTTCGGAAATTTTGTTTCTTACCTTTTGAAGTTCGCCATTTCTTGTATCACCACGGTTTGAAATTTCATTCAATTCTTGTTTAAGTTCCGCAATTTTTTGACCAACAAAAGTTCCCGACTCGTTTTTAAGTGAAGAATAAGGCCTGTTATTATTAAAAGTTACAGGATTAAAAGTAAATTCTTCTTCCTTTGCTTCGACTTCGATTGATGGAGAGTCTTTGACAACTTCCTTTTTCTCAATGGTTTTAACCGCTTGTTTTTCTTCTTTAACATCGTCTTTTAAACCGTCTGTGGTAAAAGAACAAGCCGATAAAAGCATCAAAGTAATTAATGAAACATTTCTATTAAAATATTTAAACATAAAAAGCATACCTTTATGGTTTAAGTTGATTTATACTATTCAAAAGATACCTTAGATAGACTAATTTTTAAAGGAATATTTTACATTTTAATAAAAAAAATCGTAATTTAAAATAAAAAGCTTGAAATTTTATCAAAATTATATATATTCAAATGTCGTAGCGCCCATGGCTCAATTGGATAGAGCATCTGACTACGGATCAGAAGGTTAGGAGTTCGAATCTTCTTGGGCGCACCATTTTTTATTAAAGTGACAAAAAATAATATAAATTCCCATGATAAATGTTTCTCATAAAAGCTGGTTTAAAAGATATGTTGAATATCCTTTTACAGGTCTTTTGGGTGTTGGAATTTTTAAACTTTTTTCAAAATTTTCTTTTAAAACTAATTCCGATATTGGTGGCTTTTTGTTAAGGACTTTGGGGCCTTTAAGAAAAGAACATAAGCTTGCGATAAATAATATTAAAAAATCTTTTCCAAATTTAAGCGAAGAAGAAGTCGAAAAAATTGTTCATAAAATGTGGGACAATGTGGGACGAACTTTTTTTGAATATACTAAGCTTGATTATATTGTAAATTCGGGCAAGGATTTTGTAAAAATAAACAATTCGTATTTGCTGGATGAAATAAAGGAAAATGGTAAACCAGTTATTTTTATTTCGGCTCATTTCGGTAATTGGGAAGTTATGCGTTATTTGTTGGTGCATATTTTGAAAATGAGTTGTGCTTTTATTTTTCGTCCTCCGAACAATCCATATTTGGCGGATATTTTCATGAACCGTGAAGTTTCAAAAAACGATGATGGTATAGAGTTCCCAGCAATTGAAAAGGGTTTAAACGGTTTTAAAAAATTGATGAAATATATGAAGCAAGATTATTCTTTGTTTGCTTTAATCGACCAAAAATTAAGTGAAGGCATAAAGGTGAACTTTTTAAATCGTAAGGTTTTTGCGGTGCCAAGTACGGCTAAGCTTGCGATTAAACTTGACCGCGAGGTTTACATGACCATGATGAGGCGGGCTAATAAAACAAATTTTGAAATCGATTTGATAAAATTGCCAAAGCCAACGATTACGGGCAATGAAGAGCAAGATGTTTTAAATTACACTCAAATCATGAACGATTATTTAGCAGAAGAAATCAAAAAATACCCTGAACAATGGTTTTGGGTGCATAACCGTTTTAAAAATACTTAAATTTTAAACTATTTCGTATTATAATCTATTTAAAATCATTATTTAAATAAGGAATTTTCATGTTTGAAGATGGAATTTTTTCAATGGAAACTTTGGGAAAAGGTTTTGAAAGTTTTAATTTAGGAAAGAAGAAAAATA
>JAKJEU010000131.1 GCA_022705265.1 Pseudomonadota bacterium
GCGACCTCTATCAAAAAGATAGAGAATCGCATCATCAACATTTGTAAGTTCTTTAATCTTTTGAGTGATTCGTTCGGAAATGATATCAAAGCTTTTATATCTTGCGATTTCTTTTGAAAAAGCATTGATTTTACTTATCGCATCTAAGATTCCAAATTTTTCAATCAAATGATAAAGACCTTTATTCTTCGTTAAGCTTCTTGATGTTGAAGTATTTTAACAAAGGTACAGCAATGTAAACAGAAGAGAATGTACCAATTATAACACCCCAAGCAAGAGTAATAGAAAAACCTCTTAAACCTTCGCCACCAAAAATAAGAATAGAAACCAAAGCAAGAAGTGTAGATATACCAGTAAGGATAGTCCTTCCCAAGGTTTCATTCAAGCTTAAATTTAAAACTTCTGATGGTTCAAGTTTTTTATGCTTTCTTACATTTTCTCTTACTCTGTCATATGAAACGACAGTATCATTGATGGAATAACCAATCAAAGTAAGTAAAGCAGCAACAACGGTTAAGTCAAAGCTTTCACCAATTAAAGCATAAAAACCAATGGTTACAAAAGCATCATGGACAAGAGAAATAAAAGCACATGTTGCAAATGGCCATTCAAATCTAAACCAGATATAAGTAGCAATAGCAAGAACAGCAAGTAAAGCAGCAAGTAAACTTTTGCTTTTTAATTCTTCACCAACTTTTGGTCCGACCATTTCATTTTTTCTGATTTCGTAATCAACGCCTAAAACTTCTTGGATTTTCTTTGCATTTTGGCTGTTTCCTTCGTCAAATACACGAATAGAAGCTTCATCACCAGTCTCTCCAATAGATTGGATTTCAGCTCTGATACCAGTTGCATCGATTTTGTGTCTTAATTTTTCGATGTTGATGGTTTCTTTTGCTTGGACTTCGATTAAATACCGCCAGTAAAGTCAATACCGTATCTTAAACCTTTAAAATGCAAAGATAAACCAGCGACAACAATCATTGCCAAAGAAAATATAAAACCGAGTTTATAATATTTCATAAAATCAAAACGAGGTTTTTTATCTAAATATTTTGTAATAATACTCATTTTAAAGTTCCTTAAATTGTAAGAGTTTCTGGGCGTTTATAATATACCCAAGTGGTAAGTAACAAACGGCTCAACGTAACAGAAGTAAAGATAGATGTGAAAATACCAATTGTCAAAGTCACACCAAAGCCTTTTACAGGACCGCTTCCAAGAGATAAAAGAATAATACCAGCTGAAAGTGTGGTTAATTGTCCGTCGATGATAGCAGATAACGCATTATCAAAGCCAGAAGCAATAGTGTTTAAAACCGATCTTCCATAACCCATTTCTTCTCTCATTCTTTCGAAAATAAGAATGTTTCCATCAACACTTACACCCATGGATAAAACGATACCCGCAATACCAGGAAGAGTTAAAGTAGCACCCATAAAACTTTGAATACCAACCATTAAAATCACATTCATGACAACAGCGATATTAGCAAAAGTTCCAAGTTTGCCATACATTAAGAACATTGAAACAATAACAAGTAAAACACCGATTAAGCAAGCAATCTTACCAGATTCAATTGAGTCAGTTCCCAAGCTTGGTCCAACTGTTCTTTCTTCTAATACTTCAAGTTCGGCGGGTAATGCACCAGCTCTTAATAAAAGAGCAAGTTCATTAGCAGATTCAACCGTAAAGCCACCTGAGATTTGACCGCTTCCACCAGTAATAGCAGAGTTAATATTTGGAGCTTGGATAACTTTACCATCAAGGAGGATAGCAAGTCTTTTACCAATATTTTCAGAAGTAACAGCACCAAATTTTCTTGCACCGATTGAATTTAATTTAAAACTAACAACCGCAGCATTTGTTTGATCAAAGCCAGTTCTTGCATCAACAAGTTGAGCACCAGTGATAACAGGGCTTCTTTGTAAAACATAACTTGCACCATCAGAGCCTTGTGCGATATAAGAACTTGGAGAAATTTTACCTCTTTTTGCATCAGCAACCGAAGTAGTATCCACAAGATGGAAGCTTAATTTCGCAGTTTTACCAAGTAATTCTTTAACCATTTCTGGGTTTTGGACACCTGGTAATTGAACGATAATTCTGTCTTCACCTTGTCTTTGGATTGATGGTTCTTTTGTTCCCAATTCGTCAATTCTTTTTCTTACGACTTCGATAGATTGGTCAACAGCTTTTAAACGAATAGCAACGATTGCTTGTTCGGTATAGTTAACTGAAAACACATCATCAGTTTTAGAAATTGAAAGAGAATTTGGTTCAGCATCTTTGATAATGTCGATAACATCGTTATTTTTGTCATTGCTTAAAAGCTTAAAACTTAAAACATTGTCATCGCTTATATTCAAAGAAGAATATCTTATGTTTTTTGTTCTGAATTTATATCTTAAATCAGAAGCAATAGAATTAAGTTGTTCTTTTATAACATCGTGATACTTAACTTCAAGTAATAATTCAGAACCGCCTCTTAAATCAAGGCCAAGGTTCACAGGAGACCACCAAGAAGGTGCATTTTTCATAACACTTTCAGGAAGTACATTAGGAAGAGCAAAAAATATTCCCAATGCACAAACGATGGTTACCAAATATATTTTCCATTTTGCATAATCTAACATATTTTTTTACCTTTTTTTATTTTTCGCTTAAAATATCTTTTAATTTAGAAGAATTACCTTCTTTTTTGCTTTTTTTAGCTTCTTTTTTATCTTTTTCGTCCGAAGGTGTTGATTTTAAATCTTCTGGATCAAAAAGACCTTGAACTTTCGCTCTTAAAACGCGGATTTCAACATTATCGGCAATTTCAACAACCAATTCATTTTCACCAACAGTTTTAACAACTTTACCAATAATTCCGCCGACGACAACTTTATCGCCTTTTGATATAGAATTTAAAAGTTTTTCTTGTTCTTCAATTTTTTTCTTTTGTGGACGGATAAGTAAAAAATAAAATATCGCCAAGATAAGAGTAAATTGAAAAATTACCTTCATCAAATTGTCAGGAGCACCAACAGCACCAGAAGTTTGAGCAGCTTGGGCAAAAGCCTCACTTATAAACATATAACTCTCCATATAATAAAAAATAAATTTTATTTTAAGAATATAACCATTAATGTATAGTATAACAAGTGTTTTTATGTTTTATTTGTATTTAAAGGGCTTTTTTCATGAATGTTTTTTTAAAAAGAATCGCAGACGCACTCGACAGACTTGCTCCTTTTGACAAGGTTTGTGATTTTTATAAATCTGATGCTTTTTGTTTTGATAAGGAAAGCCTTAATTTTATTGCGATAAATTCTTTTGATTATGTGCCTTTCGAATGTTTGGTTGGAATTGACAATCAAAAAGAAACAATGTACCAAAATACTTTAAGGTTTTTAGATGGAAACCGTTTTAATAACGCTCTTTTATGGGGGGCGAGGGGAAGCGGTAAAAGTTCGCTTATAAAAGCGGTTGTTATGAAAATTAATGGCGAAAATAAAAACAAGCTTTGTTTGATTGAAGTAAAAAAACAAGATTTGAAATTTTTAAATAAAATTATAACCTCGTTAAGCGATTCGAAAAGAAAATTTGTGCTTTATTGTGATGATTTAAGTTTCGATGAAAATGACAAAGAAATTTTCAGATATTTGAAAACTTTACTAGATGGAAGTTTGATGAGTATCCCTCCAAATATTGTGTTTTATGCAACTTCTAATCGAAGACATTTGATCGTGTCGGAAAAACAAGATACTGATATGTCTGCTTTAAAAATTAAGGAAAACATTGACGAAGGAGTGGCTTTGTCGGACAGGTTTGGCTTGTGGCTTGGTTTTCACGAAGTCGACCAAGAAGATTATTTGAAAATAGTCTTTAATTATGTTAGGCTCTTTAATGTTTCAATTGATGAAGAAAATATCGTACCAAAAGCATTGGAATGGAGCAGGATAAGAGGTTCTCGTTCGGGAAGAGTCGCTTATCAGTTTGTTAAAAGTTTATAATTAATAAGGGGATATTTTTATGAGTTCAATTTCAAGTTTAACAATTTTAGTAGAAGATAGAAAAGCAGTATCAGACAAAGTTAATCACTTATTGTCAGAATATGGCGAATATGTAAAGGCAAGATTGGGGCTTCCATTAAAAGATAAGGGAGTTTCAATCATTACGGTTGTTTTTGAAATGGAAGATGCAAATTTAGAAAGGTTGGTTTCAGAGCTTTCTAAAATTGAAAATGTAAAGGTAAAATCACTCAAAGTTTAAATACTTATTTAATTGATTTTATTTATAAGCTAATATAAAACCTTATCAACATTTATTGTTTTTAAGGTTTTTTTATGTCTGTGGTTGTTTTGAGATTGAAATCATTTTTTTCATTTGATTTAGCGTTTAAGTTAAGGCTTTTTTACTTTTTTGCGTGTGGAGTAGGGGGCGTTACATATTTTTTATCCG
>JAKJEU010000007.1 GCA_022705265.1 Pseudomonadota bacterium
ATACCCTTTGCTTGTGTTTCGGAAAGTTTGTATTTTCCATCAATTACTTCTCTTCCTGGTTCGTCGATAAGTTCGATTAAGTATTCAACATCAACTGCATTCCAGCTTTCAGCCATTAATTGCTCTTTTGCTGTTGCTGGGTCTGGTGCTCTTCTGATTAAAGTAATAATTTTATCGATATTTTCAACCGCGATTGCAAGACCAACCAAGATATGAGCTCTGTCTCTTGCTTTTGATAAAAGATAAGCAGTTCTTCTTCTTACCACTTCATCACGGAATAAAACAAACGCTTCAATAATGTCTTTTAAATTCATTACCATAGGTTTTCCAGCATTAATTGCCAAAACATTCGCTGGGAAATTGGTTTGAAGTTGAGTGTTTTTATATAATTGATTCAAAATAACATCAGCTTGGGCATCGCGTTTTGCTTCGATTACAATTCTTACACCGTGTCTGTCTGATTCGGATATCGGAAATGCCTTCGATAATTTTATCTTTTGCAAGTTCAGCAATTTTTGAAACCAAGCTGGATTTATTAACTTGGTAAGGAATTTCCTTAATTATGATAACATTTTTACCCTTGTGTTCTTCAATTTCACAAGCAGCACGCATCATGATAGAGCCTTTACCAGTAGTATAAGCAGATCTTATACCGCTTGCTCCAAGGATAAGCCCGCCAGTAGGAAAATCAGGTCCCTTAACATGTTCCATCAATTCTTCGATAGTAATTTCTTTGTTATCGATATAAGCACAACAACCGTCTAATACTTCACCAAGATTATGAGGAGGAATGTTAGTAGCCATACCAACCGCAATACCACCCGTACCATTTACAAGCAAGTTTGGAAATCTTGATGGGATTACAACAGGTTCTCTTTCACTTTCGTCATAGTTTGGTGAAAAATCGACTGTATTTTTATCCAAATCTTCCAAACAAGTATTTGAAATTTGAGCAAGTCTTGCTTCGGTATAACGCTGAGCCGCAGGTGAATCGCCGTCCATTGAACCAAAGTTACCTTGCGAACTGATCAATGGCAATCTCATAGAGAAGTCTTGGGCCATACGAACCATAGCATCATAAATAGCAGCATCACCATGAGGGTGATATTTACCCATTACTTCTCCGACGATTCTTGCGGATTTTCTGAAAGGTTTGTTATAATCATATCCACTTTCATACATTGAATACAAAATTCTTCGATGAACAGGTTTAAGTCCGTCCCTTACATCTGGTAAGGCTCTTGAAACTATGACGCTCATGGCATAGTCAAGATAAGACTTTTTCATCTCTTCTTCAATTGCTATTGTAGCGATATTTTCTTGCATAATTATCTACTTCTCTTTTGTTTTATATTGTTTTTATTTGTTTGATTTATTTTATATTAGAAAGGAATCTTGTCGTCCATATCATTGTTTGATGGAGCATCTGAATATGAATCCCAACTTGCATCAGATGAGCTTGTTTCTTGGTTCATGTTACCAGAAGAGCTTTTATTGTCAAGCAATGTAAGTTCGCCTTTGTAATTGTTTAAAACAATTTCGGTAGTTCTTTTTTCAGAACCAGTGTTATCAGTCCATTTTCTTGTTTGTAAGCTTCCTTCGACATATACTTTTGAGCCTTTGTGTAAGTATTTTTCTGCAATGTCAGCTAAACCTTGGTTAAAAATTACAACTCTGTGCCATTCGGTTTTTTCTTGTCTTTCACCGCTTTGCTTATCTCTCCAAGTTTCTGATGTAGCAATGTTTAAATTAACAATTTTTGAACCGCTTGTGGTCATTTTTACTTCTGGTTCCTGACCTAAATTGCCAACTAAAATTACTTTATTAATACTTCCTGCCATTTTTTTACCTTATCATATTATTGTTCAATTAAGTTAATAAATTATATTACACTTTTTGATATTAAAAAGCAAAAATTAATAATCAAAAACAAAAAATGATTGATTTGAGTTTGTTGTTTTGTGTTACAATCAAAATACATTATGTTTTTTAGTTTTTTATAAAGTGGTTTAAAATATGAAAAAGATTTTTATTCTTTGTTTAATGGTGGTTTTTTATTCGTTTAATGTAAGGGCTGATGAGGCTTTGTTTGCCGAAGAAATCGAAACATACGGAGCCTTAGGCGGGCTTGCATATGCGTGTGGAATTGAGGGCGAACTCAAAACATATGAAATGATTGTAACCGACCTTATTCATAACCGTACTTTGAATGATAATGAAGAATACAGGTTTAGAGAGATTTATGTTAAATCGAAAAAAAGATTTTTTGAGGCTCATTTAAAATCTCCACAAGTAAGTTGTGTCGAAGTTCGCAATAATTTTTTAAATCAAAACATTTTTAGATTCAAAAAAAATCCTGATGGCTCTATGGTTGCCCCTAATGGCGATTTTTTCAAAGCTCGTTAAAACGGATAAAGATTCGGCACAGGTTGTTTTTTTTCTTCCTCTTTTCTCTTTTTCAAAGATGAAATAAAAATATCGTAAAAATTGTCACCTTTCCAGGTTGATTTGTATTTTGAGTATAAAGAAAGATTAAGATTATCAATTTCTTTTTTTAATTCGTCGTTGTTAATTTCTTTTGCGATGGCTTCGATGGTTGTAAAGCTTGATTTGAATTCATAATTATACCAATTAATCGCAACATTTTTTGCATCAAGAGCATCGTTTTTATTAATGGCTTGTTTAAACGCTTTTTTATAATTAAAGTCGATTTCGACTTCACGATTTGAGGTTGTTATATTTTTGTTTTGATTTTTTTTACTTATAATTATCAAAAGAATTACAAGCAAAAGAATAATAATTGAGGCAAGGGAATATGTGTAAATATTAAACAAATCTTTTTTTATTTGTTTTGTAATATCTGTTTTATTTTCGTTTTGTTTTGCTGTGTCGATTGTTTCGATATTTTTTGTTTCTTCTTCGATTTTGTTTATATTTTCGGTGATTTTTTCTTCTTTTAAATCTTGTTTTGCGATGTCAAGTTCCAAAGTTTTTGTCTTTGCGATTTCCATTTTTTTAGTGTCTGAGTTATACCAAGAAACTTGAAATTCAGGAATATTTATTTTTCCAGTTTTAGTTGGAATTATAACAAAACTTCTTTTTTTAAAAGAAACAAAACCGTAATTTTCATCAAAACTTTGTCCTTGTTCTTCTTTGCTTGGATATATTTTGTAATCCGAAGATGCTTCCATATTTATTTTTGGTAAATTTTCGGCAATTTGACCTTTGGCATTTACGGTTATGGTTCTTGTTATTGTGTCACCTTCTTTAAAAGAAAGAGTCAAAGGTTCGATATTTTCTTCAATGGTTATTTCTTTTGCTGGTAAAAAAGTATTGTTGTATGCCTTTTTAACATTCATTTTCAAAGTATTTGATGAAAATTTAACTTTTTTTGTTTGTTGTTCTTGATTAAAAAGATTTGTTTGAAAGCCTGACATTCTGTTATTTAAAAGCTCTTCAAAAATATCTCTTCTTCCGCCAAAATTGTTGTTTTGTTGTTTTTCAATGACTTCGGCATTATATGTGCTTGCTGGGATTTCCATTTCGCCGTCTTTTAATGGGAAAAAAGCGATTTTTCCTTCAAAAACATTATATCCAACGCCATCAATTACGGTTCCATACGATATGACTTTATCTAATTTTTCTACTTTAAACAAATTATCATCGGTTGAAGGAGTATTAATTTGCCCATTAATTGTGCCGATTTTATCAAATATTTTTACGGTGTATATTACTTGTTCTTTTTCATATGGATTTTCATTATCGATATAAGCTTTTACAAATAAATCGTTGTTTTCGATACCAATAGCTTTTGGGTCAAATTTTAAAACATTAATAGTTATAGGTTGAGATGTTTGATTATTAATTTTAAAAGAAGGAATAGTAAAAGTACCAATATTTTTTGGTTTTAATGAAAAAATAAAGCTATTAGTGTTTGAAAAATTATTATTTATAACTTGAACCGAAGTTTGTCTTGAAGTTCCTAAAATATCAAAATCATTTTTAAGTATGGAAATATCGGGCATATTATTATTGTTATTGCCATCAACATTTATAGTAAGGTTAAAATCTTCTCCTTCGAAAACATTTGTTCTGTCCACAAAAACTTTAAAAGAGGCATAAGCATCAAAAGTTATAAGGTAAACGATAATTATAAAAATAATTTTTTTCATTTTTATTAATCCCTTTTTTATCCTATTTATACATTTTTTCGTACATTTTTCTTAAACGATTTTTAAGCAAGTTGCTTGAATCGTCATTTATTCTCATTAATATTTTATCATTTTCATCAGGCTCTTTATCAGTAGGGGTCAGAGTATAGGCTTCAATTTCTCCATTTTCATCAGGGCGAAGTTCAAAATTTTGTTGTTCATTACCATTTGATTTTTCGTCTTGTTTTTCTTGGGTGTTTTTATCTTCATTATTTTGTTGTTCATTACCATTATTTTGACTTAAATTCTGATTTTTTTTGTCCCCATTTTGCTCAGTTTCATTATCACCTTGCTCTTGATTTTTGTTATCATTTTTGCCATCGTTTTGAGCCTTGTTTTCGTCACCGTTTTGAGGCTCGTTGTTTTGCTCATTATTTGGTTCGTTATTTGGCTCGTTTTTATCCTTATCATCACCATTATTTTGTTGAGACTTATCTTGCTTATTGTCTTGTTCTTTATCGCCATTTTGGTCTTGATTTTGGTCGGACTTATCTTGATTTTTGTCTTGATTATTCTCGTTATTATTTTGAGATTTATCTTGGTTGTTTTGATTATCTTTATCTTGATTATCTTTATTTTGCTGATTTTGTTGCATCAGTTTTTTAAGATATTCGATATTAAATTTTGCGTTTTCATAAGAAGGATCAAGTTTTAAAACTTCTTCATAAATTTTGATGGCTTCTTCATATTTTTTCAAATAAGCCGTAGCATTTCCAAGGTTGTATAAAGCATCGATATTTTCGTTTTTTATTTCATTAAATAAGGCTGAGGCAAGAGTATAATCCTTGTCTTTGTATGCTGAAATTGCTTTTAAAAAAGTATCGGAAAATTTTTCTTTTGCACTTTTATAATCTTGGTTCAAAAAAGCCCTTTTTGCTTGTTGATTTTGGTTTAAAAAAGCTTCTTCAAAACTTAAAGCATTGGCTTTAAAAGGAAGAAATAAAAATAATAAAATTAAAAAACCTCGTTTAAAGAAAAAGGCAAAAAATGGGACACAAAAAAGAGCAATAACAGCACCTAAATCTTGCCAAGTATCAAGCATTATTTCTTCGACATTTGTTGTTTGCTTGTTTGATAATTTGTTTATTTCGTGGACTATTTTTTTTACATCACTATCATCTCTTGACATTAATGCAAAATCTCCACCACCAATTTTTGCGATTTTTTCATAATCTTTTGTATTTATTTTTGATATGATTACTTCGTTTTTTTTATCCTTTAAAAAATCACCTTGATAAGGGATAGGAGCTCCATCAACGCTTCCAGTTCCAAGGATAAAAAGATGGTGATTTTGTTTTTTTATTTCTTTTGCCTCTGTTTGAATTGAAGCAATATTTGGATTGCAGGTTGTAAGCAATATTATACCATTTTTTATATTATTTTGGTTAAAACTGGATAAGGTTTTATTTAAAGCATATCTTGGGTCATTTCCCATTTCAGGCATGATTTCAGGAGCAATAGTGTCAATATAATTTTTGATTATTTTAACATCTTTTGTAAGAGGAGAAACAATGTAAGGATATTTTGCAAAAAGCATAAATCCAACATTATCATTTTTTATTTTATCCAAAATATCATAAAGTTTAAGCTTAAAACGAACCGCACGATTAGGAGTAAAATCATTGGCATTCATGCAATATGACATATCGCTTATAATCATAATGTTCGATGCATTTTTCATAGTAGGGGTTGGAATTTTTTTATAAGTAGGGCCAGACAAAGAAATAGCCATAACAATAAAACCAAAAGCCAAAGCTTTTAAAGATATAGCTTTGTTTTTATTAGAAGCATTAGATAAAAGATGAGGAAGCAAATATTTATCGCAAATTTTTTGCCAAGCATTTGCATCATTTTCTTTGCTTGTTATTTTGTTACTAAACATAAAGATTATCAAAGGAAATATTAAGCCGAAAAGAAAATAAGGCCTTAAAAAATGAAAATCTTTAAATTGTTCTATAATCGCGATGATATTTTGCATTATTATTTTTTTAACCTCATTAAAAGAACAAGAGAAAAAATCAAAAACGCAAGCGCCAAAGGATAATAAAATAATTCTTTTTTCGGTTGAATGAACAAAGCATCATTTTTAATTTTTTCAATGGCATCAATTTTTAAATAAATATTTTCAAAATCTTCGGTATTTCTTGCTCTGAAATATTCTCCATTAGTTTCTTTTGCAATTTTTTTCAAAGCTTCTTCATCCATATCTAATGAAGGGTCAATAACCTTTGTCCCGAAAATGCTTGCAACTCTCATTTTGTCGGCACCGATGCCCACGGTATAAATTTTTACATTCATGTCTTTTGCAAGTTTTATGGCTTGGTCGTTATTAAGGCTTCCCGCATTGCTTGAACCGTCAGAAATAAGAATGATAACCGAGCTTTTTGAATCAACATCTTTAAAAGATTTTAAAGCAACGCCAATTGCATCTCCAATCGCTGTTTTTTCACCAACAAGCCCAAAATCAACTTCGTTTAACATTTCCAAAATAACGGGGATATCAAAGCTTAAAGGTATGAATAAATGAGCCGTAGTCCCAAATAAAACCACACCAATTCGGTCGCCTTTTCTTTTTTTTACGAAATTTTTTGATAAAGTCCGTGCTACAATTAAGCGGTTTGAATTTTTACCATCCATCGAAAAATCGGGCATTTCCATGCTTCCCGAAACATCGATTGCGATAATAAGATTTCGTCCTTCTTGCTCAATCGGTACTGCTTTACCAACATATACAGGTCGCAAAAGAGCAAGAGTCAACAAAAACCAAGCAAGAAAGCTTAACGCAAATAAAAAATGGTTTTGTTTAAAACTTGATATGCTTATGAAATTGCTGGATTTAGCAATGTTTTTCATCTCTTCAAAAAAAGGAGAGTTAATAGCGCCGTCTTTGTTCGTGTCAAAAGGCTTTGATAACTTTTGTACCAAGGCTGGAACTAAAATCAAAATAAAAGCATAAGGGAATAAAATCTCAATCATGTTGTTTTTTCAACCCATTTTTTTATAAGATTTATAATATCTTTGTTTGAATATTCAATTTCAATCTTAGAGTCAATTGGGGCATAAGGGGCATAGGCAATAAAATTGCAAATTTCAAAAGGGATTATGTCTTTTTTCAACAAAAACTCAATCCAATGTTTGCCGTAAAGATTAGCAACATTTTGTCGTCCCGAAGTAATAATCGCAACCTTTCTTAAAACAATTGAAAGTCCCAAAGCAAATCGCGGAGATTTATGTTTTCCATATCTTTCATAAATTATATTTAATTCTTCTAAGGCTTTTTTTCTTATTCTAAGCCTTTTGCTTTTATATCTGATTATGAAAATAAGGCTTATGGTGAGCACCAAAAAGATAACAACCCACCAACCAAAAGCAAGAGGAAAAGACCCCACTTCTGGAAGAGGATATAAATCTCTTACATATGCTAATAATTCTTCTTTTGGAATGTCTTTTGGTATTACGATTTGAGAATTCATTTTTCCTTAAAAAACCTTATCCTTAATAAATTATGTTTTTCATTTATAATTATATAGTTTTGATAAAAAATATTGCAACAGTTTTTAAAACAATAATATTTTTTAAAGTACTGATTGATTAAAAACTTGGTTGTGATAAAATTAATGCTTTGATAACAATTAATTAATAGGAAAAAGGAATAAAAAGATATGTTATTTAAACCATTTAAAGCTCTTCGCCCAGTTGAAAATTTCGTTGGTGATGTTATTTCACCTCCATACGATGTTTTAAGCTCCAAAGAAGCATCCGAAATGGCTTGTAATAACCCGTTATCCTTTTTGCATATTTCAAAACCTGAAATTGATTTGCCATCTGATATTAATCAATATTCACAACAAGTTTATGATAAAGGTGCTGAAAACTTTAACAAACTTATAAATGACAAGGTTTTGAAAAAAGAAGAAAAAGAAAGTTTTTATGTTTACAGAATTACTATGGGCAATCACACTCAAACTGGGGTTGCTGGATTGGTTTCGGCTCAATCATATGTTGATGGAAATGTAAAAAGACATGAATTTACTTTGCCAGTCAAAGAAGATGATAGATTTAATCAAATCAAAACTTTGATGGCTCAAACTGGACCTGTTTTGCTTACTTATAAAGATTCAAAGGATATCTCGGGTATAATTGCAAAAGTCGTGAAAGAAAAAGCATTGTATGATGTAAAAGGTCCTAATGAAACAAGACATGAAATTTGGGTTTTAAGTGATGAAGGCGAAGTTTCTTTGCTTCAATCTTATTTTGAAAACTTAAAATATCTTTATATCGCTGATGGTCATCACAGAATGGCTGCTGGTTCAAGGGTTGCTTTGGAATTAAAAGAAAAATTCCCAAACGAAGTGTCAAAATATGATGGTGTTTTGGCTGTTGCTTTTTCTGAACCTGAAATGCAAGTTTTGCCTTATAATCGAGTCATAAAAGATTTGAATGGTTTAAGTGCTGGCGAAATTATTAACAAAATCAAAGAAAATGGTTTTGAAGTTAAAGAAGTTTCAAAAGCAGTAGAGCCAGCTTCAAAGCTTAAATTTGGAATGTATTTAGATAAAAAATGGTATGAATTATCATACACAAAAGAAGTATCAAAAGATCCAGTTGCATCATTAGATGTAAGCGTTTTGTCAGATAATGTTTTTAATAAAATATTTGATATCGTAGATTTAAGAAAAGATAAAAGAATTGCATTTGTCGGTGGTATAAGAGGGGTAAAAGAGCTTGAAAAGCTTGTTAATGAAGGAAGTTTTAAGGTTGCTTTTTCATTATTTTCAACTCCAATCATTGATATGATAAATGTCGCTGACAGTGGTAATGTAATGCCTCCTAAATCAACTTGGTTTGAACCAAAATTGGCTGATGGTTTATTGTCAAACCAATTTTAAATTAAAGTTATGATATTAAAAAAACTGCCTAAAAATAATAATTTAGGCAGTTTTTTTAATATAAAATAAAGCAAAACAAAAAGAGAGCGCTTTTAAATAAAAAACACTCTCTTTTATAAAAAATAACTTGTTTACTTGTTAAGTTTTGGAAGTTTGTCTTCTGGAACTGGTAATTTGTTAACCTGTCTTACAGGGACCATATATTCCCTTACAATGCTTCCGTCACGGAGTTCTGCAACCAAAATTTCTTTAACTTTTCTGAAACTTCCTCTAACACCTGGGTGAATGAAATCCAAAATAATTGTTTGGTCAGTGCTTCTGTAAAATAAAGCATGTTCCTCACCAGCATAAAGCACAGTCGGTTTTTCAGGACCGCCTTGTCTTGCTTTTATGGTGACCAATAATTCATTATCGTCATTTTCAAGAATGTCATAATAAGATTCAACTTCTAAAACTACACTATTCATGTTGCAATCCCCGTAAATATAATTATCTAGTCAAATTAGATTACAACAAAGTGATAATTTTTACAAAGACTTTTTATAAAAAAGTGAATATTATTTACTAGAAAAAACAAATTAACTCTTTTAATATGTTATTATCTGTTTAATAATTGAGTTATGATGAAAAATATTCTAAAAATTTTATTTTATTTACTTTTTGCAACCGTCTCTTTTTATGCAAAAGCTGATGATTTATCAGAAGTTGTTAATAATTGTGGCATTAATATTGGGATAGAAGGTCTTTCAAGTTATGATTCGAATAATAAGTTAGAAGGCTTTGATGTTGAATTTTGTAAGGCTTTCGCGGTTGCATATATGAATGATGAAAATAAAGTTCGTTTTGTTGATGTTGCTCTTACTGAAAGATTTGATGCACTTTTGGATAAACGAATTGACATATTATTTGGAAATACAACAATAAATTTTAATCGAAGTACAATAGATGGAATTTTATTTTCAGCAACAAGTTTATTTGATAAGCAATTTGTTTTAATAAAAGACGAATTCAATGTTGAAAGATTAAAAGAGCTTGATGGAAAAACATTAACAGCATGTTATTTAAATGGTTCAAACAATAAGGATAATCTTTTAAAATATCTTAATGCAAATAATATTAAATTAAGTATTGCCGAAAAAAATTATGAAAATAATGATTTTGAGACTTTTACACTTAATGATTGTGATTTGTTGATGAATGACTCTATATATCTTAATTCTTATAAGAATCATAACCCTCATTTCAAAGATTATCATTTGTTGGAGGATGAAATTTCTTTTGATGCTATGAGTTTGGTTGTAAGAAGAAATGTTAAAATCGCAAAATCTATGAGAATAATTTTTTATACAATGGTTTTGGCTTCTGAAAAAGGTTTGAATTCGGGGAATATTGATAAGGTTTTATCAAAGACAAAGGATTATGAAATATTAAAGGTTTTTTCAAAAGACAGCGAATTTGCAAAAGAATACGGAATGATTAAAGGTTTTGCTTATAATATAGTGAAAAAAGTAGGAAGTTATAGCGAAATTTATGAAAAAACTTTGGGAAAGTATGAGGGGTTGAAATCAATTAAAGATAAAAATAAAATATTAAAAGAGGGCGGGCTTATATTCGCACCTCCGATTGGAAAATAATATATGAAAGCTTTGTTATTTATATTATTTATATCTTTTTTTAATATCTCTTTGGTTAATTCTAAGGAATTGCCAGAATATGGTCCTGATTTTAAACAACTTGATTATGAAACAATATATAAAATTAAAGACCGAGGTTATCTTAAATGTGGTGTTTCGTATGGCTTAACGGGACTTAGTATTATTGATGATTCTGGAGATATAAAGGGATTTTATAGCGATTTGTGCCGTGCAATATCAGCGGGTTTTTTAGGCTCAAAGAATTTGGTGGAATTTATCGAAATTTCCAGCGATGAAGATATTTTTCTTGCCTTAAAAGACGAAGAGATAGATGTTTTTTCTGGACCTGTTAATTGGACTATGAAGCTTTATGTCGGAAATGATACTTTGTTTTCATCTCCTATGTATTATGATGAAAGAAAAATTTTGGTTCATGCTAATAATAAAAACAAAAGTATAAAGGAAATTTTAAAGCTTAAAATATGTTCGATGAAGGGGACTTCCACGGATTTAGAGATTTATTCATATCTTGGAACGGATAAGATAAAACTTAATATTGATGAATATTATTCATACAGCCAGCTTGTTTCAAGCTTTGCTAAAAAAGATTGCCAAGTCTTAATTCAAAATAATTCTGTTTTAAAGTCAATAATGAAATCTTCAGGACTTAGTGAAAATGATTACTATATCGCACCGTTTTCGTTGAATAAGATGATTATTTCTCCGATTGTTTCAAATTTTGATGTTAAATGGTGGAATCTTGTTAATTGGGTTTTGAATCTTTTGATTTATGCCGAAGAAAAGGGTATAGGGATTGATAATATAAAAAATTATTCAAAAGAAGAAATAAAACAAATCTTTAATGTTAATGATGATTATATTGATAAAATGATGCTTAACCGTGATTTTATTTATGATATAATAAGTCAGGTTGGAAATTACAAAGAGATTTATAATCGAAATATATTAAAAGAATTAAAAATTGAAAGAGGTTCAAATACTCTTTACAAGGACGGGGGCGATTTATATAGCCCTTCGTTTTAAAACAAGGAAACAGGTATGGTGTTATGATAAAGGTTAAATCGTTTTTATTAGGTGACAGAATAGATTTAAAAGGTTTAGAAAATCGATTCGAAGCGGTTGCATTTGCACCACTTACTTTTGAAATAAATGACAATGGGTATGTTGTTTTGTTTAAATATGGTGTGATTGTTACTTTTAACCTTGACGAGATAAGTCAAACCGAATTTATATCTTCGATTTCTCATTTGATTTTGGGTAAATATGAAAATGTTTTAAGTGAAGAAACAAATGTTGATATTTGCGATAGCGATAAAGATGATTTGATCACAAAAGACGGCGATATTATTTTAAATGGTTTTGATATTCTTAAATTCCAATTGATTGCAAATGTTTTATCAGAGGCTACTGTTCTTGATTATTATGAGGCAAAAGCAGCAAATGTAATAGATGTGATTGAGCCTATGGTAAATATGTTGAGTGAAAAGGGTAAGATATCTGTTTCTGGTAAATCTTTATCAAAACTTATTGCTGATGTTATGCTTACCTATACAAAACTTGTCGCAAGGGTGGGGGTAGGTGAAAAGCCAGATGCTTTGTGGGATTTTCCATATATGGACAGGTTTTACGCAAGATTGGTCGAAGAATATGAATTGTTATATCGAGATAAGGCATTAACAAGAAGGTTGGAACTTATGTCGGATACGGTTGAAACCTTGCTTGGGGTCGATCAACATAAATACAGTTCAAGGTTAGAATGGTATATTATTCTTCTAATCGTGGCAGAGGTTGTAATAATGTTATTAAGTGAGCTTGTAAAATAATGGAAAAATTTAAAATTAAGGCATTGTTTTTAGGCGAAAAAATAAATTTAAGATTTATCGAAGACAAAATTGTGGCTCTTTATCCTCTTGTGGTTGAACTTAAAGAAAATTCTTATGCCGTTATTTTTAAATATGGTGCGGTGGTTTTGTTTAATGTTGAGGAGGATTTGGAAAAAGATTTTTTATCAAAATTAAAACCCTCGATAACTCTTCCTTATGAAAAACCAATATCGGAAGTATCATATATAAATATAAAGGAAACTGATAAATTTGATTATGTTGATGAAAATGGATTTATTATATTAAATTCTTTCCCAAATTTCGTAAAAATGCAGGTGATTTCGATAGTTTTATCGGAAAATGTCATCTTGTCATATTTTGAACAAAATGTTGGTGAAATTTTTGATCGACTTGAACCTATTATGCTTAATCTAAGTAAAGGCGGAGTTTTAGCAGTCGAAAAAGAGGATAATTTATTAAAAAATATCGGTGGTTTTTTAAAAATTATGCTTAAAATGGTGGCAAGAGTTGGAATCATCGATAACCCAGATGTTTTATGGGATAATCCCGATCAAGAGCGACTTTTTAAGGCATTAAAAGAAGAATATGAAATTTTGGACAGAGATAAATGTTTGAACAAAAGATTTTCTCTTGCAAGCGATACAGTGGATACTTTGCTTGATATTAAACGAAGTGCTCACAGTGCAAAACTTGACTGGTATGTCATAATATTAATTATAATGGCGGTTACCATTATGGCTTTCGAAGTTTTTTAAAGGCTTTTTTGATTTTTATTTAAAACGATTTGTGGAGCGATAAAGTTTTTTTCAAAATTTGCTTTTTGTTCCAAAATATTATTTAACGAAGCTTTATCATTAAAAAACATTTTTTCCATTTCTTTTGGAATTGGATTTGCCAAGGTTTTTGTAATTTCTTGTTTCAAATTTTCGCTTGTTATTTCGTCAGTATTTAATTGGTTTGATATTTGAAAACTTTTATAATAATGGTTTATTGCTTTTTTGAAATGATTAAGACTTTCAGAAGATACTTTATCGTTTTGAATGTCCTTTATTAATTTGTTCATGTTTTGATAATATTTATTTGTTTCTTTTACAAAATTATCACAAGTTGGTTTAATTTCTTTGCCATCATTTTCAATGAATGAGTTTAAAACAACAAAAGCCATGACTTTATCGCTTTTGAAAACATAATCTGAATCAAGGGTTTCGTTAAAACGAATGGGACTGTCGTTTTTAAGAAGTTCTGCTTTTTCATGGTTTATAAAATCAATAAAAGATACTGTGAAGTTATTGCAATCAATTTTTTTTGATTCATTTTTAAGATGTTTTTTATATTCATCAAGAATTATCGAAGGTCTTTTATTTGGGTTTTCGGTAATATCGCATTTTGCATCTTTTACATGGGATAAATAAGAATTATATGAAGCATTACCATCATTTTCTTCTTTGATAATACTTTTTGCAATGTCTTTGAAGCTGTCATAAGAAAGCTTGCTTTGATTAACAAGCGACAAAGACAAGGTTGATAATTCCTTAATTGACATTTTATCAAAAAAATTTTTGTCTTTTTCAAGTTTTTCATCAGCAAACTTTATAATCCCATCGATCACATCGCAAGTATAATGGGTTTCGTTTTCCAATATCTTTTTTTCAAGATTTCTTGAATGCTTGTTGTCTTCTTTTGTTCTTGCTGATAATTTTTCAAAACTTAAAGCACGGATGTTTTTTATGACTTTTGCAAGGTTTGTATTGCCTTTTTCCTTAATTCCAACAAAAGTTGCAAAAGCATCGGCTTCACATTCTTTTACATATTTTTCATATGGATTATAAAAGCTGTCAGGTTTGTTAAGTAACCCATGACCAATTTCATGGAAAAAACAATCTTTTATAAAATCTTCTTCTTTTAAATCGTATTTTTTACAAGTTCATTTTGACCAAACAAATTGATTTCATAATTTTGAGAAAAATCTCGGGAAATGCCGATTATATAAGCTTTTTTGCCGTAACTTTCATCACTCATAATCGCACCACCATTTTTATAAGGCTCGTTTAAAATACCCATACCAGATACAGAATTATCGATATAAGATATTATATGAGAAGCCTTGTCTTGGAGTGAATTTTCGCGGCATTTATTTTTTAAATATTCAAGATTAATATATTCCAAATTTTTTGGATTAACCATTTTCATGGCACTTAACATTGAATAATCAAACAACATAATTTTTGTATTAAATTCATCAGAAGAGTTTATATCATTTACATATTTTTGGCATTTATCAAAAGCCTTATAATACTCTTGATACGGAGTTTTAAGTTTTTCATAAACCTCATCAAGCGTCAAAGAAGATTGATTGGAATAATTTATTACCCCAAACATTGCATTTATATTGTTTTTTCCGCTTTCATATTTCATACAAACATTCTATCATTTTGGACAAAAAATACAATAGATTTTTATTTAAAAACTGTTATAATAAATTGATTGATATTCTCTTAAATTTAAGGGTGGCATTTTATGACGGATAAAAAACAAGAAACTTTGTCTTTGTTTGAAAAATTTTTCAAAGATAGAAAAGAAGTAAAATACTATGTTAATGGTAAAAATTCGTTATCAAAAAAAGTTAAACTTTTAAAAGAAACTTTTATTTGATTTTGAACAAAGCGTTTTTGGACAAAAGTGTGTTCAAATGATGGTAAAATACGGTTGTAAATTCTCATTTAATCCAGAAGATAAAGAAAAAGAGGAAAAAAATGGGCTTTATAATTATGCTCCATCAGGACATGAAATAAAGGTTTTTGCATCAAATCCAGTCGAAGCATTATCAACCATGGAGCATGAGGGGACTCATCTTATGCAAAGGGTAAGGTTAAATGCTGTATTTGGTTCTCTTGATTTATATGAACTTAATTTTGATAAATATATGATGGCAAATCTTGCTTTCGAAGCTGATGCTTTTACAAGTCAAATTGAGCTTGCATATTTTGATAAAAGAACTCCTGAAAAGTTTGAAAATATGAAACAAAAAGGCCATTCAAAAGATATGGTAGAATCTTATGAAAAGGTTTTTAATGAAACAAAGGATAAGGATAAAGCTTATAAAGCCTCGTTCGAAGCATTTTTCACATCTCATTCAAAGGAGAGATTTTATTCAAATTATTATGCGGACCAATATTTAAAGGCTTCTGGATATAAAAAATTCCATGTTGATGTTGATATGGGTAAATTTGTTCGTGCGGTAACGAATGGTCGTTATACGGATGATGAAAATTTAAAAAATCTTACAAAAAAAGATTTTAGGATTTCTCACGATAAATGGCTTGAAATTAATGAAAAATATTCTTCATATTCCACTTTTGGCGATGTTCAATCGGCATTTAACAAAGACAAAACATATATGGATTTTAAAATTTATGATTTTTCGTCTGAAAAAGAAGTAATGAAAACTTATGAAATTGTAAGAAAATTGGTAAAGGAAAATCGGGCTGATAAAAATACTTTGGAAGGTGCAACTTTGCGAACTGCACGCAAAAAGTTTAGAAAAAACGCACTATCTTATAAAGAAAATAATATAATGCCTTTCAATGATGGTTCTTATCATAAGGCTCTTAAAGATTTGATAAAGCTTGAAGTCGATATGGCGGTTAAAACAAGCAATAAAAAAGCCATAAAGCTTATAAATCAAATTAATCGAATAAGTGAAACCATTGATACAAGAAAACCTGATGTTAATAATTTTTTATATCATCGTTTATGTTTAAAGGAAAAAGCATTTAACAGAAAGAATCCTATTCGTGCATCCTTGCCAGACAGGTTTATTGGAAGATAGTTTTTTAAGGCATTTAATTAATTTTCTTTTAATATTTATTTTTTGATTGTAGAATAGTTTACTGATATAGTTTGATTTTTACGGTAATAGGGTGTTTAAAATGAAGTCTTTTGTTTATACATGTCAAAAATCAGAAATAAATGAAATGTATGATAAGCTTAAAGCTAAGCTTGATAATCCTGCATTAATAAATTTTATTTCAAATTATGATGATTTTTCTGATATTTCAGCGAAACTTCATGATGTTTTTCCAAATGCCGATATAATTGGGACAACTGGGTACAGTTTTTGTAACGGAAATTGTAACAGAGATGGGATTTCAATTTTTGCGGTTATGGGCGAGGTTGTGGTTCAAGGTGGCGTTTTAGAGGATATTTCATCACACCCAATTAAGCATATAAAAACGGTTGAGAATGCTTTGGATAAAGTAAAGGGTGAAGAAAATAATTCTGTATGTTTTGAATTTTGTACAGGAGCAGAAGAACAGGTTGTAACGACTTTAAATTTTGTGCTTCAAAAACAAAATGTGGGTTTGATTGGTGGTACTTCAAGCGCAACCCCATCTGATAAGGTTAAATATGTTTCATATAACGGTAAAATTTATCAAAACTCATGTGTTTTTGCTATCGTAAAATCCTTAAAAGGTAGGGTAAAGGTTTATAAAGAAAATATTTACGAAGCTTTTGGTGACTCATATACCGCAACGGATGTTGATGTGCAAACAAGAAGAGTTATAAAACTTGATAACAAAAGAGCAACCGAGGTTTTTGCAAAAGGTATGGGGATAAAAGAAGATGATATTTTAAAGTATCAATTCACAAACCCATTATGCCGAGAAATTAAAGGAGAAACTTACATTTGCGGTATAAAAGAAGTTTTTGCAGATGGAAGTATTGCTTGTTATAAAAATGTGTATTGTAATGATTTGGTTAAAATAACCGATATTGGTAATTATAAATCAATTATTAATGGTACTTTAGATATGATAAAAAACGAATTTTCAAACGGAATTTCAGGTTTCTTTTCAATTAATTGTTTCCATCGATATTTGTATTTTGAAGAACAAGGTTATACTTTGGAATATGCAAAGACTATGGAAAAAATTCACGAGCATTGCGGTATGATAAGTGATGGTGAGCAATATAATTCTCAACATGTAAATTTATCAATGGTTTGTGTGGTTTTTGAATAAACTGTTATTTAAAGAATATAAAAAAGGCATCTTGTTAAATTAAGATGCCTTTTTCATTTATGCTTTATTTCCAAAGATCTTCAAGCCATGGAGTAGGGCGAACAGTCTTATACCATCTTTTCCAAATTGGTGGTTTATAAGGAAATTCACCTTTAATAGCATCAGGAGGATTGACCGCGCCATGGAATACAAGGACTTTTGTTCCTTTTGGTGGCATTTTTGGAGCTTTGAAAAGTCTTAAAAGTTTTGGTGGTTGGCTGTGGAGTTGGAAGCTTTTGCACCAAGCATCAGGCCAGAATGTAAGTTTGCCATATTTTTCAATTACTTTTGAAGACATATATTCTTGACTTGCGGTTTTGAATTTCTTTTCATAAGCAAAGAAATCAGCCTCTAAATCGTCGATAATGTATTGTAAAGGACCAACTCTCATCATGGTTACCGAAGAATTACCAATGGTTCCGTTTCCTCTGGTCCAATTGTAACAAATGATAAAATCCTTGTCCTTTTCGTAATCAAACATATCGTCAAGGTTGTCCATTATAACAACATCAAGGTCAAGGAATAAGAATCTTTCACCTTCTTTGAAAGGTTCTAAATCCTTACGGCATAAGGTTTTTTTACGATAAGCACGGTTTTGATGTTCCTTTGGAATGTTAAAAGGAGGCAAATCAAAAACCTCAACTTCTGGGATAATGCCTTCTTTGTTATCGGTAAAGCAAACCACTCGAAAAGGTCTTGTAATATTTCTTTTTACCATGTTATAAATTCGGTTAATGTATTCAGGTCCGTATTTACTTCCCCATTTCATACATACAATATTTGCAGTTTCATTCATGTTGATTTCCTTGATTAAAACGAGTATATTTTAAAAGTAAAACAAAGATAACATAAAGGTATGAAATGTTCAACAATATAGGTATAGCAATTTTAAGTTGGAAGGCTCCACAAACACTTGATGCAACTTTGGCAAGTTACCAAAAGGCTAACTTGTTTTCTCATTTCAAAGAAGTGGTTGTAAACCTTGTCGAAGCAAGGGACGAAGACATTGAAATTGCAAAAAAATATGGTCTTAAATATGTTACTTACGATAAAAATCTTGGGATTTTAGGTGGTATGGAAGCTGCGATTAATTCTGTATCCACGGATTATGTTTTTTATCTTGAAAATGACCTTCCATTGATTGAAAACGAAGAAGAAGTTGTTAAGCAATTTTCTCTTGGGATTGAGGCTTTGGAAAATAAAACGATTGATGTAATGCATTTAAGAAGCCGTTTTAACCCTGGTGTTGGTTACGGTATGCAAAAATATACCAGATATTATGATATCGTGGATATGGATGAGAATTTTAATCAACAAGATACAATTTCAAAAGATCCAACTTATCTTAAAATTTTAAGAAGAATTTTTTATCCAACAAAGGCAAAAAGAATGATAAGCGGTTGTTTGTTTGTTGAAAAAAATCCTGAAAAATTATTTCCAAAATATATCAGTCGTTACAAAGACATTTTCGTAATTGACAGCGAAATATTGCCATGGACCAACCAATCTTTCTTAATTAAAAAAGATTTCATGAATTCTTTATTCCAATATGCAAAGGCTCATCCAACTTCAAGAAAGGTTAATAATTTTCTTACTTTTGAACGCGAACTTAATTCAAAATGGTGGAAAAAACAACATTATAAAATGGGTTTTGGCAAAGGTTTATTTACTCACCAAAGGTTGGATAGATAATTATTCGATTAACCAATTTATATCAAGACGGTTTTGATTTTCAAGATGACGCAAGGTTGCAATAATCGACATTGCGTCATATCTTGCATCGTGGATATGTTCAAAATCGAAATCAAAATTAATGCCAAAATGTTTTGCCAAAGAACCGCTGGAATTTGATTGAATTTCTTCTAAACTCATATTGGCTTTAAGCAATATTTTCCTTATATCTCTTGTCTGTTTTGCCTTAACTTTGCAAAAAGTTCCCGTATAAAAACAAGACTGAATAATCGGTCTTAAAAAATCTTTGCCATATGAATAAGTGTATCGATTGCCGATAAAATTTGTGAAATTTTCCATCACTTCTTT
>JAKJEU010000132.1 GCA_022705265.1 Pseudomonadota bacterium
AGAATTATTGGTGGTGCCTCCATCAATCACAATTTGTCCACCGTTTGCAATCGCATTGTTTAAAACCGCTCCCTCATTAACATAAACCGCACCCGCATTTAATACGGTGTTGTTGGCGATACCTCCGCTGTAAATGTCTTGATGAGAATTGTTAACCGTTACATTATTTGCCACACCGCCATTATTAACCGATTGAACTCCGCTTCCATCAATCACGGCATTATTTGAAATACCGCCCGAATTTACGGTTTCATTTCCGCCGTTTATTATGGTGTTGTTGGCGATACCTCCGTCAACATATTGTATCCCAGAAGTTATGGTTGAATTATTCGCAATACCGCCCGTGTTAATATAAACATTTCCGCCATTAATCGCATTATTGTTTGCAATACCGCCTGAATCGATTTGTTGATAGCCACCGTTAACTCTTGTGTTGTTTGCGATACCGCCTGAATTGATTTCTTGGACACCGTTTGTGCTGATTATGGTGTTAAAAGTCAAACCCATAGAATTAACCGTTTCATGCCCGCCGTTACTTATCGTCGACCAATTACTTACACCACCACCACTTATTTCTTGGTTACCACCTTGAACTATCGCGTCATTGCTTAAACCTTGGCTATATACTGTACCATTATATATTTCAGTGTTGTTTGAAGTTCCGCCCACTTCGACCCTTTGGTTGCCTCCGTCGATATAGGCATATCTGGAAACGCCCCCTGATTCAACAATTTCCTCGCCCCCGTTAATCAAAGTATGACCAGCATATCCGCCCGATTTCACCCTTTGAATACCGGTTGAAATTGTCGTGTCTTCGGCCGTTCCGTAAACAGACACAAGTCCACCAAAAATATCGGAGTCATTTGATAATGCTCCGATTGAAATTACTTGCTCTCCGCCTAAATTAATGTCGGTGTTACAAGAAGTTTGACCCGAGTTCACCGTAAAGGTGTCTCCGTTATTTACTATTTGCCCAATATAATCGCAAGCGTTCGCCTTTGATAATATTAAAAAATAGATAATGCTTGATATTATAATGCCCCTATTCATTTTTTACAACTTTCTATCTATATTCATGGTACTTCAATACTATTATTACATAAAAAATACCTCTTTACAATAATTTTAGGTATAAAAAGTTACAAAATCCTTAACTTTCAAGGAATTATTACAATATTGCAATATAAGTTTACTTAGCAAATTACATTAAAATTTATGCTAATTTATTAAACACGATTCGAATTTTATTAAAATTTAAAAGCTACACACATTAAAAAGATTGTAAAAACCTTTTTCTTCCTCAATCCTGTCGATGCGATTTACTCTTCCACCGAAATTTTTGCTTATGATATAGTTTTTTCCCGCCATTTTTACAATTTCTTGTTCATTTTCGCTGTGGCAATACATTTTGTAATTTTCGCTTTTGAAATAATTTTTTTCCTCGACCAATTTTTTGAACTTATCGCCTTTGTCCAAAAACACGAAATAAGCAAAATTACAAACGCCTTCTTCCTTAACCTTCATCAAAAGCTTTGGTTTATTATTGTTGGCGATATCGATATAATAAAGACCTTTTTTGGATTTTGCCTCTTTTTTCAAATATTTTTCCGCCAAACTTTCGATTTTTGAAAAGAAAAATTTTCTTGCCACCAACTCTTCATTAGGGATTTCAAAATAATATTTTTTACCCTTAATCAAATCTTTAACCAAAGCACATTCTTGTTCTTTTTGTTGTTGTTTTAATAAGGCTTCCTCCTCCTCTTTGGTCAAAGGAGTTGGCTCGTCCACTTGGTTTTCGATTTCCTCGGCCGATACATTAAAACAAAACATAAGCAAGATTAATAACAAAGCTTTTTTCATGATATTTAAACCCCAAATTCGCAATAAGTTTCAGGAAAACCCTTTTTATTTATTAAATCCAGCCTTACGATTTTTCCCTTTTTATTTTTGGTCGCAAGGTAATTTTTACCACCCATTTTTATATAAGTTTGCGAACTTTCATAAGGGTTTTGGTAATAATAACTGGCCTCAACACCTTTTACAATTTCCTTTAATTCGCCGTTGTTATAAACGGTTAAATAACGATAATTATAAGGAATTTTGATGCCCGTTTTTGCTTCGTCTTCGCCGTTTTCGTAATAAGAAATGCTGTGATTTATTAAAATATCCTCAACCCCATCGTTGTTATAATCCACTTTCAAATATCCCGTTACAAAAGAAAGCTTACCTTCAAGTCCTTCGTTATATTTTGCAATTGCTTTTGATACTTCTTGCTTTACATAATCGTCTTCTAAACTTTCGCGGCTTAAAAGTTTTGGTTCGGTGTAATCGCCGTTTTTATATGTTTCACAAACCTTTGAAACTTCCTCGTTGATATAAAGATTTTTTTCATATTCAATCACGGAGTTAACCACCTCGACCTTTGGCACGATTTTAATCGGGTTGCCATCGTCAATATGAGAAGTTTTAAATTGATTTTCTTGGGTCAAGTCGACCTTATCGACTGTGGCAACACATGACGACGCAAGTAAAATAGCAATAATAAGTAAGGATTTTTTCATACCTTTATTTAACCTTTAATAATTTTTTTAAGGGAATTATCTTTAAATTAAGCCAATATTTTGTTAAAAGCAAGTCTAATAAAAAACTTCGCTGTCCATGAAATTGAAAATTCGTAACAAATCATGTATCAAAGCTTCGGATTTTTTGATGTCTTCTTTTGAAACTTTGTCCTTAACATCGAAATTGAAATAATTCACCCATTCTTTTTCAAAAAAGAACACAAAAGCATAAGGTAAATTTTCAAAAAACAACCCTGGTGTGATTAAATCAAGGCGGTATTGATTGATTTTTGTGATAAACATTTTAAAATCTTCAATTTCGCGGATTGTTTTTATACCTCTTTTATTTGGTTTTTCCATCAAATAAATATATGTCGAACAAGACAATAATATAAAGAAAGTAAGGAATATAACACCAAAATCCAATATAAAAAAGGCTTGTCCCAATCCAGATGATGCTAACATACCAATACCAGCCCCCGAGTTAAACAAAATATACAAACCACCAAAAAAAACCACAATAGTATAAAATAAAATCCGTCTGCTGTCATACAATTTAATATAGTATGGAAGATATAACAAAAAGCCCAAAATCATTGATAATCCGCTTAAATGCGACACGAAATAGGAGGTCAAAAGAAGAGCGGTTAAACAAAATCCAATTCCACATAAAAACGGATTCATACTCACATATTTTTCTTTTTTAACCTTTAAAATATTGGTTTGATATCTTAACGCGTCCCCTACTCTTCCAAAACTTGCGGTTGAGGCGTCTTTTTTACTTAATGAAAAATTGACCTCGTCCTTGTATTTGAAAATAGTATCCAAAATAATTCTTTCTTCTTCCAACCCTTTTTCATAAGGTTTATCTGTGCGTTTTAAAATCAAATTTTTATCATCGCCCAGCCTTAAAATATAACCTCGTGTAATTAAATCGACCAAAGTTGCGATAAAGCCTTGTTTATAATCGGTGCAAAAGGAATTAATCAAAACATTAGCAAAAGCGGGGCTTATGTCTTTGTTTTTAAGGCTAAAACGAGGTGTAATCGTGCCGATTTTGTCATCAATTCCATATTTGATAAAGCTTAAAACAAAAAAGATATAAGTTATCCATAAAAGCATTTCAAAAAACGCTGGTAAATTGCCGAGCGAACCGAAAATTTCTTCCATGTCGCTTAAAATGTCTTTTTCAATTTGTTGTCGTCTTACAGGTATAAAGGTGTAAAAGTAATTAAACGACAAAAGATTGTTAAAACCAAAAACCTTGTCCTTATCGTTTAAGAATTTATCAACATATTTATAATTACCATTTTTATAAGAGACCGCAGAAGATAAGTTTCGATACAAATATTTATCATCGATTTTTAATTTTACCGAAGCGTTAAAAATATCCAAACTTACTTGGTCGTTTTTGATTTTGTATAATAAAATAAAGTTATCTTCATGTGACACTTTTTTTTGTTCATTGCTTTTGGCACCATAATCAAGCCTATAAAATCCATCGGATAAAACAGAATAACTTATTTCGTAAGTTGTTTCTTTTGGTCGCTTAAAACCATCGATTACGACATAAACATTATCCTCGTTGACCATGTCATCATATTCGATTTCCTTACCATTTTGTTTTACCGAAATTATTTTATATTTTAATTTTTCAACCACCTCATCACTATTATCGCCAAATCTTTGTATACGGCTCAAAGTACGGATAAAATCAGACGGCACATCGTCCTCGTTTCGCACGATTTTTATTGTTTCTTTTACCAAATAACCTTTTTTTGAAACCTCAATCTCGGCATCAAAATTTGATATGATTTCCCTTGCCTTTAATGGGGTC